>NZ_JBBCQL010000260.1:0-5864 GCF_037149975.1 Chryseobacterium sp. VD8
CCCGTGTAAAAGGAGTTTTTGAAAAAGATTTTGCAGCAAGAATGGTTTTAATTGCAAATAACGATTCCGTAATTTACACCAATGCTTCTACGGATCCTTACTCTGCAGCGGCAAGCATGAGTAACTGGAATTCAGAGCTTCAGTCTACCCTGACTTCTGTTATTGGTGAGGCAAATTATGACATCGGTCACTTATTCGGAGCTTCAGGAGGTGGCGGAAATGCAGGATGTATCGGCTGCGTTTGTACCAATGGCTCTAAAGGAAGCGGTTACACTTCTCCGGCAGATGCAATTCCTTCAGGAGACAATTTCGATATTGATTATGTAGCACACGAAATGGGACATCAGTTTGGAGGAAACCACACTTTCTCCATGAACAACGAAGGAACAGGAGCTAATATGGAACCGGGATCAGGATCAACCATCATGGGATATGCGGGAATTACTTCTCAGGATATTCAGCCGCATTCTGATGCTTTCTTCCACGCGATCAGCATTCAGCAGATTACCAACAACATCAAGGCAAAAACCTGCCCTACAAGCACAAGTACAGGAAATTCAATTCCTACAGCCAATGCAGGTCTGGACTATACCATTCCGAAAGGAACACCATTTATGTTAACAGGAGCCGGAACAGATGCAAACGGAGATTCGTTAACGTATATCTGGGAACAAATGGACAATGCGTCGTCTTCACAAACCGGAGCAAGTTCTGCGGCGAGTGCCACAAAAGCGACAGGACCTACTTTCAGATCTTGGACACCACAAACTACGCCTGTAAGATATTTCCCTAGAATGGCTTCAGTTCTTGCGGGAGCTACCACAACAGCAGGATCTGAAATTACTGTTGAAGCACTATCCAATGTAGCAAGAACATACAATTTCAGATTTACCGTTCGCGATAACAGAGCCGGAGGTTCCGGAAACAATTCTGATGATGCAGTAATCACAGTAAACGGAACAGCAGGACCATTCAGTGTAAGCTCTCAAAATACCGCTACAACAGTTACAGGAGGAACTTCCCAAACTGTAACATGGAATGTAGCAGGAACAACAGCGAATGGTGTAAATGCAGCCAACGTAGATATTCTTTGGTCTACAGACGGAGGAAATACATGGACTACTCTATTAGCAGGAACTCCAAACGACGGAACACAGGCGGTAACTATCCCGAATACTTCTACAACAACAGGAAGAATTATGGTAAAAGGTTCCAATCATATTTTCTTTGATGTGAACAATGCAAACATTACCGTAAATGCAGGTTCAGGAACTCCAGATACTACTGCTCCTACCGCTCCTACTCTTGCGGCTTCAGGAACAACTTCTACAAGTACGAATCTTTCATGGTCCGGAGCAACAGACAACGTAGGTGTTACAGGTTATGATGTTTATCAGGGAACTTCATTAGTAGGTTCTACTGCATCAACTTCCTATACTGTATCTAGTTTATCACCTTCAACAACATACAGCTTTACAGTAAAAGCTAAAGATGCGGCAGGAAATGTTTCAGTTGCCAGCAACACAGTTTCCGTAACCACTTTAGCAGGAACTGCAGTTACTTACTGTTCTGCTTCAGCTAACAATACTGCTGATGAAAGAATAGGAAATGTAAAGTTCGGAAGCATAAACAATACTTCAACAGGAACAGCAGGTTATGAAAACTTCACTTCAGTTTCTACAAATGTAACAAGAGGCTCTGCTTATTCACTTTCTATTACTCCGGTTTGGACTTCAACGGTTTACAGCGAAGCATATGCGGTGTATATTGATTATAACGGAGACGGAGACTTTGCAGACAGCGGAGAATTGGCATGGTCCAAGACAGGATCTACTACAACTCCTGTTACGGGATCAATTACCATTCCTTCAACTGCAACAGTAGGAACAACAAGAATGAGAGTAATGATGCAGTACAGTTCTGTACCTACATCTTCATGCGGAACGTATACTTACGGACAGGTGGAAGATTATACATTAAATATTGTATCATCAGGAAGAGGAAATATTTTAGATACAAAAGACATGATTACAGATATCAGATTATATCCGAATCCTGTAAAAGATGTTTTAAATGTTTCAAATACGACGAACGAAGACTATAAAATCTTCGATATGGGTGGAAAACTAATCAATTCAGGAAAACTTGAAAGAGGCGCAGTAAATGTGAGCGGTCTTATTAAAGGAGCTTACATGATCCAGATTGGAGAAGTCTCTAAGAGATTCATTAAAAACTAATTGCTTCACTCAATTAAGCTTTGAGGTAAAAGGCTGTCTGGAAACGGACAGTCTTTTTTGTTTCTGAGTCCGCAAAATTAACACACTTCTACTCTCTGCATAAATTCCAAACGGGATTAAGCTCTTAAAAATCATATAATCACAAATCCCAAAAACATTTTCACCAAAACTCACCATCATTGAAAATCTGAAAGATTTATGAAAGAAAAAGCATGATCTATTCCTTGACTTTTGATATTCTTCACTTCACTTTTTAACAATGCTCGTAGACTTTCAGTCTATGTTCAGAATGATATCATTGTGTAAAAAACCTAAGCCCCAATTCTTAAAATCTAAAACCCAATTATTATCTTTGCGTAAATAAAAAATATTCATGGATAAAATTGATAGTCTGAACCAGGTAGCAGAATTCCACACCACCTTTAAAGCCCCTATTTTAGATACTCCTCAAATTCCTTCACCGGAAAGATGCAACCTGAGAGTTGAACTTCTTCAGGAAGAGCTGAACGAACTGAAACAAGCAATTGCAGATAATAATATCGTAGAAATTGCAGATGCTTTATGCGATTTGCAGTATGTTTTAAGCGGAGCGGTTTTGGAATTCGGACTTGGCAGCAAATTTGTAGAGTTGTTCAACGAAGTTCAGCGTTCCAACATGTCGAAAGCCTGCGATAATGAAGAACAGGCACAGGAAACGGTAGAATTTTACAAAGCAAAAGACGTAGAATCATTTTATGAAAAATCCGGCGAGAAATTTAATGTATACAGACAGGCAGATCATAAAGTCCTGAAAAACAAATACTACTCTCCTGCCGATTTAAAGACAATTATTGAAAAATAGTATGAAAAAATTTATTACGAATTGTATAGCTGTTTCAGCTCTATTCATGGCAACTCAACAGCTTACTGCACAAAAAGTGGTTGTAGGACGTGAAGTTGAAACCACTGCAGACGGAAAAATGCTTTTGGGAAATCAGCTTAAAAGTAAATTTCTGGAAGCTCCCTATTCTGACTGGTATGTGAAAGAGCATGATGAATATGCTTTGGATCAGAAGGCGATCGGAGAACTAAAAAAAGCCAAGATCAATACTTACAACATTACGGTTTTCATGGGAACATGGTGTGAAGATTCTCACAGAGATTTTCCGAGACTGATGAGGATTCTTGAGGAAGTAAAATATCCGGAAGGCAAACTTACCATTATTGCCGTAAACCGTAAAAAGGAATCTCCTAATGGCGAAGAAAGCCTTTTTAACATCCAGAAAGTTCCTACGATTATTGTTCAGAAATACGGAAAAGAATTAGGACGAATTATCGAAATGCCTACATCCGGATATATCGAAAGAGATTTGGTGGAAATCCTGAAAAAAGATGACAGTTCTGTAATTAAAGAAATTTTTGGTAAATAAGGTTTGAGAAATAGTAAAGTTTTAATATCGTTTTTGGCGGGAGCTGCACTGGTAACGGTTTTGTTTTTCAGTTTAAAGTCATGCTTTAATCTTAGTGAAAAAACCGAAAAATCAGATTATTATATTCTGACCAATCAGATTTCGAAAATGAATAAAATGGTCGTGCTTGAGCAGAATACTTCTTCCATTCAGAAAACCAAAATGGGCTATGAATTTTTAGGCAAAGAAGTTTCCAGCAATAGCATCATTACCTATACAAAAACGAACGCACAGGTTTCTTATGATCTTAACAAGATGAAAATGGAGGTAGATTCGATCAATAAAAAATTAGTGATTACCGAATTACCCGATGCAGACATCAGAATTACGCCAAGTGTGGAAATCCAGTCGATGGACGATTCTTTTTTCAACAGAATTTCCGAAAAAGACATTAAAAACGTAACGCAGAAAGCGAAACATACCGCTGTAAAATCCATCGATCAGAACAAGCTGAGAACGGAAGGAAGACAACAGTTAATGGAAAATCTTAATAATATTTTTGTTTTGGCAAAGGCTTTGAATTATACCATAGAAGACCAGACCGGAAAGCTGGGCATTTTAGGACTATAAAATTTAAAGCTATGCATTCAGAAGAAAAAGAAAAACAAGAATCTGCAAATTCTGCGGAAACCAAAAAGCAAAATCAGGATTTTCCCGATATTCCTGCTTCATCAGAAAAAACAAATCCGTCGGACGTGGATAAAGAAGACGTTCAGAAATCTTCTCAAAACAACAAATCCGGAAAAACGGATAATACGGACGAAAAATAAAAAGGTTCTGCTCACTGAGCGGAACCTTTTTTAGAAAAAAACACAAATAAAAGTCAAATATGTAATATGAACTACAACGGTCAATCTGCTCCGCTTGTCAACTACCGTAACTATTTGGCTGTTGACTTACGAAGCAAAACTGACATATTTTTCAATGATTATCTATTATTAATCATAATTTTAACGCAAAATCCGCAAGGTTATTTTAAATACTAAGTGCTTTTAAGGTATACAAAGGCGTAAAACTTATCAAAATAATACCATTTTTGTCTTTTTTAAATAAACGAAGTGCCTTTGTTTAGCTTGCAAACTTTCAATAAAAAAAAATCTTTTGTTTTTCTTTGCGATAAATTGATATAATACTATAAAGCAATTATTTAAATTTATTTCCTATCCCGAACCGAGGTTATGATTAATTGCAGACAATTGATATTTTTTAAACAATAGTTGATTTTCCGAGCTTCACATTTTCAAAATTGTAATACGATTTCTCGGAATATTTAATATAATCTGCGATAAAACTTCCCACTTCACTGGTGGAATAAGGCTGTTCAGAATTCAGATCCACAGTAACGTACTTATTTTCAATAGCATACTCTACAGATTGTCTCAGTTTTTCCGCTGCCTGCTCAAGCTTTAAATAATCAAGCATCATTGCCGTACTTAAAATAGAAGCAACAGGATTTGCAATTCCTTTTCCTTTTGCCTGCGGATAAGAACCGTGAATAGGCTCAAACAAAGCATTTTCATTTCCAATGGAAGCCGAAGGAAGCAAACCGATAGAACCGCCGATTACACTCGCTTCATCTGAAATAATATCTCCGAACATATTTTCGGTAACAATTACATCAAAATGTTTCGGATTTAAAATTAACTG
Organism: Chryseobacterium sp. VD8; assembly: GCF_037149975.1. Lineage (NCBI taxonomy): Bacteria > Pseudomonadati > Bacteroidota > Flavobacteriia > Flavobacteriales > Weeksellaceae > Chryseobacterium > Chryseobacterium sp. VD8. The sequence continues at coordinate 5,333 of NZ_JBBCQL010000260.1, forward strand.
CATTGCCGCATTATCTACAAACATAAAATCAAGTGCTACATCAGGATAATTTGCCGCAATTTCTTTGCAGACCTTTCTCCACAATCTGGAAGTATCTAAAACGTTCGCCTTATCAATTAAAGTTAACTTTTTTCTCCTTTTCTGAGCCTCCTGAAAAGCCATGTGAACAATAGGTGCGATTTCATCACGGTTGTATTTGCAGATATCATACGCATAACCCGCTTCCTCATCCGTAAATTTTTCGCCAAAATAAATTCCGCTCACCAGTTCCCTGAAAATCTGAATATCCGTTCCTTCAATAATTTCCCTTTTCAAAGGACTTTTCTCAATTAAAGAAGCATACGTTTTCAAAGGTCGGATATTCGCAAAAAGCCCCAATTCTTTACGAAGTTTCAGCAACCCCTGTTCCGGACGTACTTTGGCATCCGGATTATTATCGAAAGAAGGATCTCCGATCGCCCCGAAAAGAACTGCATCAGATGCTTTACAGATTTCCAGCGTTTCATCCGGCAAAGGGTTTCCAGTCTTATAA
>NZ_JBBCQL010000261.1:0-5842 GCF_037149975.1 Chryseobacterium sp. VD8
TGTAAAGGAAAAACAGTTACTCTGGATGCAGGAAGTGGATTTTCATCTTATCTATGGAGCAACGGAGCCACTACTCAGACAATTACCGTTTCAGCTCCCGGAAATTATTCTGTAACAGTAACGAATAGTTTTGGCTGTCAGAGTACGGATAACATTCAGGTAAGCTATACTGTTTTGCCGGAAATTGTTTCCGTAAATATCAGCAACAATTCTGCAACGGTAATCCTTTCTGCGACAGGCAGTTTTGAGTATTCTTTAGATAATTTCACATGGCAGGATTCTAACATTTTCACGAACTTAAATATTGGAGAATATATTGTTTATGTAAGAACAAAAGGCGGTTGCATTATTGGTCAGAAACCTTTTTCGATATTCAATATCCCAAATGCATTCACTCCTAATGCAGACGGATATAACGACCAATGGAAAATTGCAGGACTGGAAAATTATCCGGGAACTGAAGTGAACGTTTACGACAGAAGAGGTCTTCCTGTTTTCAAAGAGATTATTTCTAAAAAACCTCTGCATTGGGACGGTAAACTCAACGGAAGTCCTGTCCCGACAGGAAACTACTGGTATACGATAAAAGTTTCAGATGGCAGAGTATATACAGGCTGGCTTCTGATTAAAAACAGAGACTAAACAAAAACGAGCGGAAAATTTTCCGCTCGTTTTTTTTATTTTCAAAAGTTTATTGATTGTCTTTTACACTTTTTGATTAGCCAAAAAAAATTACAATAACCGAATTTTATCGTCCAGAATATCGATGATTTTATCTTTATACAATCCTCCGATGGCTTTTTTAAAGTTCTTTTTACTCATCTGAACTTCGTCCTTAATTTCTTCGGGAGTTGATTTGTCTGAAAGATGAAGCAAACCGTAGTTTTCTTCAAGTTTGTCTAAAATTTTCTTTTTAAACTCATCAATATTTTCAAAACCTTGTGGCTGTAGGGAAACATCAATTTTTCCGTCTTCGCGGATCTCTTTGATATAACCGGATTCTTCAGACAACGGATACAGCTTTTTGAATACATCCGAATTGTAGATGAGTCCGATATATTTTTTATTGATGACTACATTCCAGCCCAACTCACTTTCATTCATCATAATAAGATCCACTTTATCTCCTTTCTGGAAAGGAAGATTCTGATATTGAGGATTTCTTTTGAATTTTGTAGTTCCGGTAATCAGTTCCAGATCTTCATCCACATAAATATAGACAAGATATCTTTTTCCTTCAATGATCTTAGATTTCTGCTGTTTGTAAGGAATAAACAGATCTTTGATAATTCCCCAATCCATAAAAGCTCCGCTTGGAAGGCTCTGAACACAGCTCATTACGGCAAACTCTCCTACTTCTGCCAAAGGAATTTCTGTGGTTGCCTTTAATTTTCCATCATCCTGATACACAAAAACCTCAATTTCATCATCAATTTCCTTATCATCCTGAATGAAAATTTTAGGAAGAAAAGCCTTTTCTCCGGATTCGTCTGTTAAGATCCATCCTGAATTATTTTTATCTGAAATTTTTAAAGTCTGAGTTTTTCCGAATTGCATGTATGATAAAATTAGTCTGCAAAGGTAAGGAAATATAACCCGAATCTGCAAAATGTAAAACTTTAAACAAAAAAAGAGAAACAATCTGCTTCTCCTTCTAACTTTTTAATATCAAATTATTAATACTTTGTTTAAACTAATTTTAAATTTAACCGTAAATAGAAAAAAGACTTTATCCGATTCTTTTAAAGTATTTCAAAAGTCTGCAAAGAAAAAAATCTTTGATTTCTTTAACTTATGTGCTTTAATATTAATTTCAAACTATTCTCTTATGAATTTTGTACAAATTCCATCAGTTCCCGTTTGCTGCTTTCAAAATCGAAGGCATCGTAAACCAGAAAATATTTATGCTTATCTACACATTTTGAAAACATAGATTTTGCCAGTGAAAGTTTATTTTTATCAAAACTAACTTCTTTTACCAAAGCGCTGATCTGCTGGGAAGTAAACATGGTTGTACGCATCTGCTGCCGGATCATAGAGAGTTTACTGTCGTCGAATCTTGCATTTTTTCTCAACATATCCATGAATTCACTGAAAGAACTGTTATCCATCACATTGGCATAACTTCCGCCATCATTCCATCCTCCCGAATTTCCGTAGGGATTATTCCAGACATCATTCCAGTCATTAAATCCGTAAGACTGGTTCTGAACAGGATATGAATCTAATAAAAACAATCCTTCATTGGTAAAGAAATCAAGAACCAGCCTGCTGTTGTTTCTTACATTTAAAGTGGTTCTGTATAATAAATACCCGCTTTCGTAAATCGAAACAGGAATTCTTCCCGACGGAAGATCAAAAAATCTGAATCTTCCGGAATTGTTGGAAATAAACTGATCTCCCAGTTCCACACTGAACATTCCCTGCTCTGGAATTCTCAGAAAAACTTCGGAATATCCATACTGCTGATTCCATTGATAATTAGGATTTTTAACCCTGAATCCGTTATTATTTCCATTCTGATTTCTGAAACCGGAATTATTGCTGTTTCTGCTCTCCGCTCTTTTTGCTTTTGGAGATTCCATTTCTGTTTTTGAAGCCTCGTTTTTTAAAAGCTCGCCTGCTTTTCCTGCTTCCTGCGCGAAAGAAAAACTTCCTACAAGAAACAAAACACTCATAAATATATTTTTCATAACACTTTTTTTAAATCTCCAGCTCCACTTTCATGCCAAAAAAAAGAGAAACCAGTATCTGATTTCTCTTTTTCATTTATATAATTGTTTATCAATTACATATGAATTGGTCTTTTCGCGGTAGCATCTAAAGCTGCTTCTTTAATCGCTTCTGCATAAGTCGGGTGCGCGTGAGAACTTCTTGCGATATCTTCTGCACTTGCACGGAATTCCATAGCAATAACGCCTTCAGCAATTAAATCTGCTGCTCTTGCTCCTACGATGTGCATTCCAAGAACTTCGTCTGTTTTTTCGTCTACAATAATTTTTACCAAACCATCTACATCACCACTTGCACGGCTTCTTCCTAAAGCTCTCATCGGGAAAGAACCTACTTTGTAAGCTACTCCTTCTTCTTTCAACTGCTCTTCGGTTTTTCCAACTCCTGCAACTTCCGGCCATGTGTAAACCACTCCCGGAATTAAATTATAATTGATGTGAGGCTTCTGTCCTGCTAAAGTTTCAGCAACAAAAACACCTTCCTCTTCTGCTTTGTGAGCCAGCATTGCTCCTTTTACTACGTCTCCGATTGCAAAGATATTCGCAACATTGGTTTGTAAATGATCATTTACTTTTACTCTTCCTCTTTCATCAAGCTCAACACCTGCTTTTTCCAATCCAAGACCGTCTGTGTAAGGCTTTCTTCCTACAGAAACCAGACAGTAATCTCCTTCTACCGTTACTTCTTCTCCTTTTTTGTCTTTCGCTGTAATTTTTACGGTATCTCCGTTTCTTTCCACTGCGGATACGGCTGTAGAAAGCATGAACTTCATTCCCTGCTTTTTAAGAACTTTCGTTAATTCTTTACTTAGCGCTCCGTCCATTGTCGGGATAATTTTATCCATAAACTCTACCACTGTCACCTGAGCTCCCAATCTTAGGTAAACAGAACCTAATTCAAGACCGATTACTCCACCTCCGATTACCACTAAATGTTTAGGAATTTCTTTAAGATTTAAAGCTTCCGTAGAAGTAATCACTCTTTCTTTATCTAACGTGATGAAAGGTAAAGAAGACGGTTTAGAACCTGTTGCAATGATGGTATATTTGGATTCGATGGTTTCTGTAGAACCGTCGTTTTTCGTTACTTTGATCTGAGTAGCAGATTCGAAACTTCCAACTCCTTCAAAAACAGTGATTTTGTTTTTGTTCATCAGATAGCTGATTCCGTCTGTATTTTGTTTGATTACCTCATTTTTACGCTCGATCATTCTTGCAATGTCGGCTTGAGGCTCGTTGATAATGATTCCGTGACCTGCAAAATTGTGTTTTGCGTTCTCAAAATGCTCAGAGCTGTCTAAAAGCGCTTTTGACGGAATACATCCCACGTTAAGACAAGTTCCTCCCAAAGTTGGATATTTTTCAATAATTGCTGTTGTGAAACCTAATTGTGCAGCACGGATTGCAGCAACATAACCACCAGGACCGGAACCGATTACGGTAACATCAAATTGACTCATGTTATTTTATGAATTTGTTTATTATTAACTTTCTTATGCTTACAAATTTAACGATTTATTACCACGTGAGAAAGTGAGATTTGTCAAATTTTAAGGAGAAGTCTGAGTTATAAAAATTTTTCAACAATAATTTTGAATGTCTTTAAATTTCTCAATGATTTCTTTACATTTTTCATCAAGTAAATTTTTATATTTCGTGTCTACTATTTTTAATTTTGAATCAAGTTTGATAAGATACTCTGTATTGTAAAGTTTTCTTTCTTCACCGACTGGGTAAAATTGAATTTCGCTATAGTATTTCTCTAAAATATTTAAATCAATGTTATCTAAAGGTTGGATATCATTTATTCTTCCAATAAGATAATGCATTTTAAAATATCCGGAGTGCATCTCAATTTGATCTGTTATAATAGCAATCGCATTTGAACGTAATTTTTTAATAAACCTGTAATGCTTTAGCCTTTCAAACTTATTCATGTTTATTTCATCAAATAATACTAAAACTTTATAAATCCACTATCAATTTCCCCTGTCCGAATTCTCCTGTGCTTTCAAAATATGAGCCTCCGTAAACGTACCAATCAAGGCTTTCGAGATATTCTACAGCATTTTCGGGGGTAATTTGAGGACGGTCTTTTTTAGAAACAATTCCTTTGTACCATCTTCCGGATTTGGAAAAACTTTCATATTCCACAAAATAACGGATCCAGATTCTCTGGCAAAGGTTACACTGCTGAATGCTTACTTCGGCAAATCTTCCGTTCGTTTTATCGATTCCCAATTCTGATGTTCTGAATTCTGTATAGGTGGAAGTCGGTTTTTCGCAGGCGCATCCCAGTTTCTGGATTTTAATCATTAGTAATTGTTTTCTGAAATTAAAAGTCCAAAATTAAAAAATATTAGCTGAATACTCAAGAAGGTTATTTCATCAGATCCAGCAAAACCTTTTCGTACTGATTTAAGATAATATTCTTGGAGAATCTGGATTTTATAGAATTTTTAATGGCTTCATTTTCATGATCTTCATGTAAAATCTTCATAATCTTCTGCGAAAAATCTTCATAATTTTCAATATTCGCAATTTCACCATTAGTATCATTCTGAATGATTTCGGTAATTCCTCCGGGGCAATTATTGGCTAAAGAATACGTTCCGCAAGCTCCGGCTTCGAGTAACACATTCGGAAAACCTTCATATCTTGACGAAAGAATAAACAAGTCTGCATATTTTAAAAACTGATAAGGATTTTCCTGTCTTCCATGAAAGATCACATTTTTTAAGCCTAAAAAATCTTTCATTTGATGCAAAACTTCACGATCCTGTCCGTCTCCCAAAATATGAAGCAGAATATTTTCGTTTTTAAGCCTTGAGAAAACTTTCAGTAAGTTATCAAAACCTTTTCTTGCCGATAAATTTCCGATCGCGACAACATTTTTATAGCCGTATTTAAAACTTTCCGGTTTATGGGAAATTTTAATTTTTTCATCAATGAAATCAAAATCTACAGGATTGTTTATTTTAACGATTTTCGAAGGTTTAATCTTGAAATTAAGCATCAGATCATGCTTCATATCATCACTCTGCGCAATGATTGTATCGTAATTGTTATAAAAATTGTAGAAAAATTTAATCTCCTTTCTGGTAACGTGC
>NZ_JBBCQL010000262.1:0-5750 GCF_037149975.1 Chryseobacterium sp. VD8
AAAAAACCTTTCCACTGTCACAGAGTTATATTTGATTACTACAAATCAATAAAAAGTTTAAACAGACTCGATATCTTATTTTTATTGATTTTGAGTTATTTTTAGTAATTTAAATTCCTGATTATTTTTCAATAATTTAGAAATGCATTGTTTGTTGTTTTATGAAAAACTTGTTTAAACTTTTTACCGCAAAATATTGTAACACTTTAGTTGTTTAAGTTTAATAATTAAATGGAAAAAAGAGCACATAAGTTAAAAAAATCAAAGATTTTTTCTCTTTGCAGACTTTTGAAATACTTTAAGTAAATTCAATAAAGTCTTTTGTCTCTTTTGCGGTTAAATTTAAAATTAGTTTAAACAAACTTGAAAATATGGGTTTGATTAAATGAAAAATCTTGAATTTTGAGAGAACAAAAGATGTTCATAATTTTTATTGATTAAATCTTAACAGGCAATGGCTGAATTTGGCAGAACTATTGATGGTATTGTTACCATATTGATTAACAGACAGATATTTAGCCCTGATTGAGCGGCATGTCTGAGCTCTTTTCTGTGTTTCGGCGGTGGCTTCGCCACCGCCGAAATCAAGAAAAAGCGAGTAGCGAAAGCGGGAAACAGCTCCTAAAAAAAATTAAATTACAAAATATGATACGTTCACTTTTATTGTCTTCGTTTTTAATGACTTCGGTGACTTTTTTTAGTCAGAATCTGAAACCTGTCGCTTATCAGGACGGCGCGCAGAAACTTAACGGACTGGTAACTTCCAATGCGGGAAAGAAACTTCCGGGAGTTCTGATTCTTCCTGCGTGGAAAGGAATCGATGATGAAGCGAAAACAGCCGCTGCCGAACTTGAAAAACAAGGCTACGTTGCTTTTATTGCGGATATTTACGGTGAGGGAAATATTCCGACCAATATGGATACGGCTGCAAAAAATTCGGGATATTACAAGAAAAATTACGAAGCGTACCAGAAAAGGATTTCACTTGCGCTGGAACAATTGAAAAAAAACGGGGCAATTCCTGAAAAAATTGCGGTAATCGGCTATTGTTTCGGAGGAACCGGAGCTTTGGAATCAGCGAGGGGAAATCTTCCTGTGGTGGGAGTTGTTTCTATCCACGGAAGCATCGGAAAGGATCAGGCGAGAAAAAACGGACCGATCTCGACAAAAATTCTGGTGGAAAATCCTGCCGATGACAGAGGGGTAAGTCCGGAAGATTACAATAATCTGGTGAAGGAAATGAATGAAGGAAACGCAGACTGGCAGATTATTACGTATGCACATTCCAAACATACTTTTACCGATCCGAAATCGCCGGATTACAACGAAGTGATGGCAAAAAGAGCGTGGAACCACACGTTGATGTTTTTAAAAGAACTTCTGAAATAATTATAATCCTCATAAAAAACGACCTCCAGTCTTAGAGGTCGTTTTCTTTATAATTCGCTTGTCGTGTTGCAGTCAGAACACCAGAAATATTCGGTTTCTTTATCTTTAAGCTTTGTTTTTGTTTTGTTTCCGCAGTTTTCGCAGATGTATTTCTCACTTTCGCTTTCCTTTGCTTCGTAATCACAATTGAAACAGCTCCAAACCGTTAGATGAGACTTTCCGTTGATAAACCATGTAAAGGAATTTTCTTTACACTTAGGACAAATTTGTAGCGCCATTCTTTATTCTTCTCTGTTTACAAGATCCATAGAAAAAGCCGGAAGACAGATGGCAACATATTCACATTCTTCTGAAAACGGATTGCTGTATCGCACTCTTGCTCCTTTTTCTATTAAAATACTTTGTCCTTTTTCTAAAACAACTGTTTCTCCGTCGATTTCAAATTGTTTTTTTCCTGAAATAATTAAGGTGAATTCATCAAATTCGGGAGTCTGATGCGGTTCGCTCCAGTTGGGCGGCGCAACCATGTGTGCAATGGAAATATTGGAATTTCCCGTGGAGTTTCCCCAGTGTTCTTCGATGAGTTTTCCGTCTGTGGTAGGAACAACGAATGGGGATTGCTGAATTTTATATTTCTTCATATTATTTATTTTTTATTTTTTGAACACTAAGTAAACAAAGTTTTTTACTAGTGATCGCTTTTTAGTTTCACAAAGCCGTTTCACTTGTAAAATTTAACAAAGGTTTTAATTTAAATAAAATTTAAACTAAAAGTCTGCCTAAACTTTTATTTAACCGCAAAAGGAGCAAAAGATGAACTAACTTTTATTTAAAGTTGATCATTATAAATCAAAAAGGTAACAATAGTTTAAAAAATCTTTGATTTTCTTGCGCCTTAAAGGTTTGAGATTGATAAAAATCTTTTGCCTTTGCGTTTTCCAATAAGACTATTTTTATTTTAAAAAGTTTAAACAAACTCTATATGTGAAATCTGCAAAAAAATTAAACCCAATGATTTTCTTTTCTGATTTCATACACGAAGTTAGTTCTCGTCGGTTCTCCGAAATACGCGACTTCCTGCTCCGCAATTTTCTTTCCGCCTAATCTTTCCAAAGCAATCTGGGAACGGTAATTTTCTTTCCCGATATGAAAATGAACTATGTCTACAAACTGAAAAATATAATCAAGCATTAATTTTTTAATCTGCGGATTGATTCCTTTTCCCCACGATTTTGTTCCATAAAATGTGTAGCCGATAAAAATACGGTTTGTCTCTTCATCATAATCATAAAAACGACTGCTTCCTAAAACGGCTCCTGTTTCTTTTTCAATAATTTTAAAGGCACCTTTGCTTTCTATTGCTCCTTTGAAAAAATTTTCGAAAACTTCCCTTTTGTAGCGGTCTTTATTGGGATGCTGGTCCCAGACTTTCGGATCGGAAGCCACTTCGTATAAAGACTCAAAATCCCCTTGTTGTAAGGGGATTAACTGATATTTTTCATTTTCTAAAACAGTCTGAATAGAAAAGTTCATTTCTTAGCCTTTTGTTTTTGCTGCGTCAGATTCTATCTTTTTGATTTCCTTCAGCTTATCTGCAATTTTACTTACGGCTTCCGGACTTGAAGGTTTTAAAGCAACTTCCGCCTGAGAAAGATCCCACTTTAACACAAGGTTGGCTGAGTTTTCGCCTGTAGGATTCAGAGTAATTTCGAACCATTCCTGCTTATCTGCTAATTTATTAACCGGAACCGTAACATCTACAACGTCCTGTTTTGCATCATATGTATAAGCTCCCCACTGCTGGAAATCTTTGTTTAAGATTACTTTCCATTCTTTTTCTGTCGGAACGATGAATAATCCATAAGTTCCTGCCGGAACAATTTTTCCGCCGAAGTTTACAGACTGTCCGAATGTAATTTTGGTGGATGAATTCGCTCCCGCTCTCCAAACCTGTCCGTAAGGAACCAGTTCTCCGAAGATTTTACGTCCTTTTACTCCCGGTCTTCCGTAATCGATCGTGATTTTAGACATTGAAAACTGCTGCTCTACTTTCTGGCGCGGACTTGCTGCCGGTACAGAATAATCCTGAGCAAAACTGAAAACTGAAGCTGATATACAAATTGCAAATAGTAACTTTTTCACTTTTTTAAATTTTGCCTAAAATTACAAAATTGAATATAAAAACCATTTTCTGACATGATAAAATTTGTTAAAATGCCATTTTTAATTCCTTGTTTAAGTAAGCTTTCTCATTGTTTCAACCGGTTTTAAGTTTAACTACAAAAGATATTTTAGAAAGCTATTTTCATAATAATCAAAAGTTTAGATAAGTTTCAATCGTTAATGAAAATTAATTCGGCATTGCTTTCCATTTATGCAGAACGGAAGTATACAGATACATAAAGACAAATCCGCAGCATAAAATTATATAACTGAGATTGAATTCTAATGTTTTGATAATTGTAGGACAGTTATAAGACATAATATTGATCTGGTCACAGTTTCTTTCCTGATGGATATTAATGATAAAAAAGATCAGCAAGACAAAAAGAGCAAAGCCATTCATCGAGATGTTAATGAGAATTGAGGCAATAATTTTTTTAAGACTTTTCATCATTACAATTGGAAGCAGTAAAATCACCAGTCCTATAAAAAAGACAAAATAGGAAACAAAAAATTCAATTTCACTTCTACCGCCAGAAGCTGAAAATAAAACTGTTACCAGAACAACTGCCAAAAATAAAACGCCCGCACTAATCACGCTGAAAAGAAGAGATTTTAGCCCTGTTATTCTGAAGCTGAAAATAATGGTAGAGAGGAAAAATGCGATCCAGATATAAATATGAATATTTTCTGAAAAGAAATCCGTAGATTTTATATTATCTACATTATTCAGAAGATTCTGAAGATTGTCTGAATAATAATAGTAATCTGTCGTGTTATTCTTAAAATATTCCGCCGGAGAAAGCTGGTTATCAATATCCGGATTAAAGTCTCTGATCTGAACGGAATCATTCACCACTTCACCGTCTACAACAGCAACAGCAGAATCTGCAACAGTCTCGGTGTACACATAATTTCCGTCTTCGTCCATTGGCGGATTATTTACATCATATTCTTCACCCGGAACCGGTTTGTATTTTTTAATAAAATATCTGACGTTGAAATCATCGGGATAATAGATCATTTTCACCCAGCTTTTTGAATCAAGATTATTGTTGATTCCGAATTTTTTCGAAATATCAAGAAAACTTTTCAGCAGCTTTTCAATTTCTGCAGGATTTTTTTTATTCAGCAGATCCGTTGTAAATCTGTTGATTTCGAATCTCTTCTTTTTATAAGAGTCTTTAACCATCTGATTGTATCCATCATAAGGTTCTTCAACAGAATATTGCATCCTCAAATAATCCTTTCCTGAATCATCATCACTATAAAATACATCAGAAAAATTATAATACGTTAAATCCGTGGTATTGATGTAGGATGACATATCCACGACATCTTTTTTGAAATAGTAGGTTGCAGAACCTTTTTTATTTTCTTCATACGCCAGATTTTTTTTGGTTTCACCTGACGGGAAAAGGAAATCTCCGTATTTATCTTTTTTATAAACGGTTTTTGAATATAAGTTATAGAACTGATAAATCCTGTTATAGTACACAAAATATTTCTGGTTCCGGTCTATTTTATTAATATCCGTTTCGCAATACAAATCGTAAAACTTTGGAAAAGTTCTGTTATCCAAAGTATAATGCTCCAGATCCTGAGAAAGAAAAGCACTGGCTTTATTAATAACGTTGATATTTTCAGTCATTTCCTGATCGGGATATTTGTTTTTGATAAACAATTTAAAACCCGTCATATAAGAAAAATAAAAAGTAGTACCTGCAAAAAGAATAATGAAGTACTGAACAAACTGCAGGAACAATTTCCCTTTTAAAGAAGGATAAAAGTTTTTGAATGCGTTATTTTTAAACATCATAATCAGCCATCCCACCATCATGAGAACGGAAATAATAAGGTGGATAAAAATCATTCCTTCGCGGAAATAGTCATCTTTTACATTCATTTTCTGTAAAGAGACCGGATCTGCGTGAGAAATATAGCCTACGATAAAAAAGAAAATATGAAGCACTGCACTTGCCAAAAGCATCCATACAATTCTGGTATTCCATACCGTCGGATATTTTTCGAGCAGATATTGATTGATTTTATTTATTTTTTGCATTTTTTGTTGAATTTGAGAAAATTAGCTTACGAAAAATCTTCTGGTTGAAGAAGAAATATTCCGGATGTACACCACATTCATTCTGGCATTTCCGAGCGCAGACATCACGGTATGAAACTCTGTATCTGCTGAA
>NZ_JBBCQL010000263.1:0-5721 GCF_037149975.1 Chryseobacterium sp. VD8
GATACCAACTGTATCTGTTGAAAATATTCACTCCCTTTCTGTTGACATTCGGAAGACCGTCCTTATTAATGAATCTTCCCGAAAGATTGCTGCCAAAACCACTGTTTTCGGTATTTTTCTGCTGAATTTTTTTTCTGAATCCCCGTGCCATTTTTATATCATTTTTGTTTTAGTTTTTCTGTTGATTACAGAGCTTAAAAATAAGTTAATCTGCCAATTTATTTCATTCAAAAAAAACCAACATGCAAAGATAAAATATTGTTGTGATGAAATCTGTAAAAGCCTTTATGAATATTTTTAGTTAAAATATGAAAATTTCAGTTTGATTTTAATGGCAAAAAGAAGCTCGTAGAATTCTTTCATTTCTTTCTGAAAAAGGTTAAAAAATAAGACAATTTTCTCTTCAAAATTTCCGAAAAATCTTTCAGAAATTTTTCTCTCTGATTTTCAATTAGCTATGAATTTTCATCGAAAATAATTAAAAATCAATTTAATACGACGAGTTTTGTCGCCATGCCGGACGATATTTGTAAAAAGAAAAGGATGAGATTGAATATCAAAAATTAAGGTGGATATCCAAGCCGGACACCACCTTAAAAAATAAGGCTAAAATGGAGGAACTCTAATAAAAAGAGCCCCCAACTTTAATCTTAAAACCAAAACAAAAGTAAGAAAAAAATGTCAACAAATGAGAAAACAACTCTGTCTCAAAACTTTTGGGACTGGATGCAGTCGTATTGGCACACTAACAGAGATTTTCCGCCTGCACATCCGGACTGGAGAAAAAAAGCAGATTTAGTTAATGGTAAAGTTCCGGCGGGTCAGTTACCTAGTTATGTAGATGATGTGTTGGAATTCAGCAAATACGCAGAATTACCACAGCTTGGAGAAAAAGGAAAAATATATATTACCACTGAGATAAACAGTTTCGATGGAGTGGTTCTGCATATGTAGAAATCAATGCATTTTCAAATTTGACCCCTGCGGATTACGTAACATTAGATACAGTTCAGAATATAACGGGTAAAAAAAGATTTGATACTGCTTATAATTCTTATACAGCAGATGGTTTATTTGATCCGAATGCAAAACCTCTTTCTACAAATACACCTGGTGGAAAGAACTTATTGTTCGGATATAAGGATTATGGAAGTGGACAATATTATCCACGAATAGGATTTACATCAGATACTAATTGGAGCTTGGGAACTATTGGGAATAATTTTACGATTGGTACTAACAATGATGGATCGGCAGTACTTAATTTAACCTCGTCAGGAAAGCTGTTGATTAACAATAGTGAAGTATATTCTACTGATAATTTCAACCCGGAATACAAAGCAGAAAGAGAAAATAATGCCGTAGGAATTGGGTTTTACGGAGGACAGCTGACAATGCCTTTTATTAGACATAATTACGGCATTTCATATCTTTTCAGTGCAAAACCCATGGAATTCTTTGGTAGCGAAAAAAATGCAAATGATATTGAACGTTCCGGATTTTACGCTGTAGGAAATGGAACTCTTGGAACCGGAAATTATTCCGGATCAAAAAACGGGAAAAGAGCACTCCTGCATTTTGAAACAGAAAATATATATTCCGCTTCTCAGATTCAGACAGAAAGATATACGGGAAATATTCTAAGCAGAACCAGAACGGACGGGTTTTGGAGTGATTGGATAAAACATTGGGGTTCTAATGATTTTACAGCGGATAATATCGAAAAGTGGAATAATTCTATTGATAAATCATCTGCCCTGGAAGAGGTGATTTTAGAGGATGACGTTCTTAAGATTCAGCCTGATGAATTTTCTTTAGAAGGAAACGGCAGTTATGATGCAAATAGTAAAAAGAATTTGGTTCATGTACTTTTTAAAGACGGAACAGATGTGAATATCAGAGAGCTTGTCAAAAGGCAAACTATAGTCGTTTTCAACTTAAGCAGATTTTCTGTTAATCTGAATGTTGTAGGTTTGAAATCTTATTCATTATCTCCTGAAATGCAGATAAGTTTATACATAACAGATGAAATGGAGGTATTGCTTTATAATGAAACAAGGTTCAAAAAAATGTAATAGTTAGAGATAATTTTTTTATTGCGTCAAGTTCTGTCGCTATTGCAGATTATCTTTGTTTCAATAATAAAAAGAACACAAGCAAACATTCAATTTTTTTTTTAATCCTTTTAATTCGGCATTGACAAAATGCTGGACAAGGTAAAGTATGTCTAAAAATAAGATGATCAATGATAAGAAAGATTAAGAAAGAGGGTGGATAGCGTAGCCGGAACCACCTTAAAAAATAGGGTTGAATATACGAAATGACCTAATAAAAAGGATTGTTTCAACTTTAATTTTAAAACCAAAGAAAATAAAATGTCTACAACCAATTTAAATACAAATAACAGCTCACAGACTTTGTTCAGATTTGCTGCTTCAAGAAATCCGGAACTTTCAGATCCAAAAAACATCAATAGAAGATTCATATTCAGGGATACCAACTCGCGTACGAACAGCCTTATTGACAGCAAAGTTAATTCAACAATGTCTTTACAAAAGCTTCTTGAAAACCCGGGCAATATTTCCGGATTTACAGTGCTTACTGAAGAAAATCTGAAACTTGGCTATGCTGCTTTTTATGAATTAGCTGTCTGGGTGGCGAGAAATAAGGCTACAGCAAGCAAATCTGAATTCGATCAGAAGATTAAAAAGTACAATGATTACTTGGCAACTAATATGCCTGCTGTAATTACTGACTATTCCATTATCTGGGATAATTTAATTTATCAAGTAGTAACTCAAAAAGATTTTTATGCTAAAGAAACGATTATGCAGTTCTTGCATCTTAATCATATCCTTTCTGTATACGACTTTTCAGAAGAAGTCTATCAGGATGTAATAAAGGCTAAAGTCGTATTGCCGAAAGAACTCTTCAAGGCACCTAACTCTACCGTACCGTCACCAAATCCGCAGTCTACATCCAAAACAGTGATGTATGATCAAAAGAGTATGAAAATGGCAGAAGCAACAATGCAGCTTGAGCAGAATGAGAACCTGTCTGCAACGTTGAAGAAACTACAGGATAATTATAAGAAAGAATATGATGACGCTTATAAAATTGCTTTTTCTAATTATCAGGCTGAAGTAAAACCCCTTCAGAAACAGCTTCAGAAAGAAACGGCGGCCGCAGATAACAGAAAAAAGATTCTTGAGAACAGAATCAATTATCTTACCCAATTGAGTGTTGCAGATCCGGAGAAATTCTATGCCAACAGCGAATTGGATATGGAGCTTCACAGAATCAAAGATGAAATTATGAACATCTCCTATAGTGAGATCGAGCTTCCGGAATTCACCTTCGGTTTTGCTCCGGAGATTAATGCTTCTGTCTTGGAAAGATCTCTTGGAAATGAAGATAAAATGGCACTTTGCCGAGTGTTTGGAACAGCAAGTATTTCGGCTGCATTATCCGCAATTTCTACTTATGATGAGATTAATACAGCGATTACACAGAATAACCAGTCTTTACAGGAAACGATATTTAATAATACAAATCTGAATCAGGAAGCCTTTGTAACCTTAGGTGGAATAGTTGTACCAGTAGGAGAATCAGTATCAGCAGACATTCCCTTCAGTGTTAAAACATTTGCCAGAAACTCTTCGGAATGGAGTATTTTATTAGTGGTAAATAATTACAGCCAACGGATCGTTTCAGGCACATATAAAGTACTTATCAATGGAGATGAAATTAGCTCTACAGTTGTTTCCCAAACGGCAAATGGAGCAAATATTCTTCTTGATGTTAATCCAAGACTTTTAGGTTCACAAACCCTAAGAGCAGAAAGTTTTAATTTGCAAGGAAACGTTGTTCTTTCTGATGGTAAACAGTATAAATTAAATGTGACATTAACAGCTGATCAAACAAATGTTGATCGTTTGATCAATCAGCCTATCTTCAAAGGAAGCTCAATACTAACCTTAAAAAGTTCATCAGAAACCACAACGAACACTTGTCTGCCAGTAGCACTAAGAACAAGATCGTTTAGAAATTATTATGACAAATGGTTATTGAGTTTGACTCCACTTGATAATTCTTATTTGTTCTCTTCTGTATCCGCAACCTTTAAAGTAATGGATAATAACGGAAACATTGTACAGTTATCCACAGAATTGCAAGTAATTGACGGAGGAGATTATCTTTCTCTTTTTACTGATGGAATTGTTCCTAAGCTACAGATTACAAATGCTATTAAAACAGGGCTTCAGCTTGAAGGAGAGTTTACCTTGAGTAATGGCAACGTATATACCTGTAAAATTCCGATGGTTCCGAATACGGCGGCAGGTATTGATGATAATACAAAAACATACAACTTAACGGGTGATGGAAGAATATGTCTGAAACAGACAAACAATAACAACAATACTTCTACTACAACTATAGACAGCTCTGTATTTATTCCTTCAGGATTTGGAATGAAGAATATTGGAATTACCGATTATAAAAAAGTAGAACAATCCACTTATTGCTATGTAGAAGGAGATGTGGCACACATCGAAAACATCATGGCAAGGGAATATAAGGAAAGAGCTACAAGAAAACTCAGAAGAAGCGAAAATCAAACAACAAAATCGACTGAATCTGAGAAAGAAAAGCTCACTGATACAACTTCTACCGACAGACACGAAATGCAGAGCGAAATTTCCAAAATCCTTCAGGAATCTAAAGATTTTGCAGCGCAGGCAGGATTTAATGCTAGTTGGGGAATGGGAGATAATAAGTATGGTTTAAATGTTGGAGCTAATTACGCTACCCACAATTCCAAAGAGGAAAGCAACAGACAGGCGGTTACGGAAGCCAAAGATATCACAGCAAGAGCACTCGACAGAATTGTGACCAAAGTAAAAGAAGAGCGTATTGATAAGATCATCGAAGAGTTTGAAGAAAACAATAAGCATGGTTTTGATAATACGAAAGGAAGCAGCCACGTAGTAGGCGTTTACCGTTGGGTAGATAAGGTGGTGAAAAATCAAATCTACAATTACGGAAAACGTATGATGTTTGAATTCATGGTTCCTGAGCCGGCAAAACTGCATAAACTGGGGATGACGATTTCCAAAAATCAGGAAAACCAATTGGTAAAACCTGTTGATCCGAGAGAGTCTAATGTACAAAAATTAGAAAATTTTTCTTCATTGGAGGATGAAACAAAGCTGAAATTTTGGTTAAGTAAATATAGTGTAGAAATAGATGAAAGACCTGTTGAATCATTTAGTATTGGTAAATCTTTAAATGGGCAAACTTCTAAAGATATTTCAGAAATTGAATTTTATACAATGAAAGATGAGATTCAGATACCCGATGGATATATTGCAACATATGGATTAGCAAGTTTTTCAGCAGCGTCTGATGGAGATGGCTCAAATGTGAATTTGCTTTTAGGGGATCTGCATTATCATCAATGGGGTATGTGGGGACAAGCAAATGTATTTGATAGAAAAAAATTCCCGAAACCCTATTCAAAATCTGTGCCTATATCATCTACAGGATTTAATGAATTTGCAGGGACTTCAAATTTTATTATTGATGTTGAATTAACCAAAGAAGCTAAAAATGCTTGGTTGCAAAAAACCTTCAACAAAATTATTGAAGCCTATGAACTGGAAATGGATAAGTATAACCAGGCTTTAGCTGAAATAAAAGCGATGGGCGTTGAGATCAAAG
>NZ_JBBCQL010000264.1:0-5695 GCF_037149975.1 Chryseobacterium sp. VD8
TTCTAAAAGGTTAAAATTATAAAAAAGATTGTATTCTGAGACGATTAACCTAAGATTTATTTAAAAAAAATATTATGTTGTTTTCGGTGTTTTCTTTTTTCTTCTTCCCCACCAGATCATAAAGCCTGTAACGGGTAATGAGGCACATATCAGACTTACAGTGAAAGCAATGATCTTTGTGGGAAGTCCCAATATAGATCCGACATGGATATCGTAGTTGGCTCCCACTGTTTTTTCGCCGAAATTTTTGTCTTTCATATCGTGCGTGTGAAGCAGTTCTCCCGAGTTTTCATCAAAGATTAAACTGCTGCTTTTGTGATAGGAATAGGAGAGGTGTTTTACATAGACTTCAAAATTCGGATGTTCGTGGTCGTCCATATGTTCGTGTCCGAGATCGATGGAAAAGTTATAGGAATCGGGATATTTTGCTTTAACGGTATTGCTTATTTTGTCTAAAGTTCCTTCGGTTCTCCATTCAATCGGTGCTTTTGTTTTGATGGATGAAAAGTCGGGATAAGCCGTTTTTCCTCCTGAAAAGATGAAATATATTGATGACTGAACGAATAGAAAGGCGTAAAACAATCCGGTAATGGAGAAAATCAGCGCGAAAACGGAAGCGTAAAAACCTAAAACATTGTGAAGGTCATAGTTTTTTCTTTTCCAGTTTTTTACATTTTTCCATTTGAAGGAGAAACGCTGTTTTCTTGCCGCTTTATTTTTAGGCCACCATAGAATAATTCCGGAAATCAGCATGAATACAAAGATCAGCACAGGAATTCCCACAACATAGGTTCCCCAGGATTGCTTTAAGAGAAAACTCCAGTGGATCATTTTAACGATCTGGAAAAATCCGTTTTTCTCATCGTACGTTCCTAGAACCTTTCCGCTGTAAGGATTTACATAAGCTACTTTATAGATGGGAAATTCATCAAAATAATTCCAGCCTTTCGGATCATGTTCGTACCAGTAAAATAGGTAAGACATCTTTTTATCAATCGGAATATTCACCCAATGCACAGGATATTTTTCTTTTACCTGCGAAACCACTGCTTTTTCCAGTGTTCTTATCGGAAGAACCTGTTTCTGATCGATGTTCTGCTCGTTATGATAGATCACGTCTTTTCTTGTCGCATTTTCAATTTCATCCTTGAAAACGTACAATGCTCCCGTTATCGAAATAATGAAGATCAGAAATCCAATCCCAAGACCGAGCCACAAATGCAGTTTTCCCGTCCATTTTTTAAAGGCATCCGGCTTTTTTTTGTGATGATGCTTTTTCCTCATTTTTATTAAACTTTTAATGAAAGAAAAGTCAGCCTCCGGAAAGGCTAACTTTTATGATTGATAATTAAAATTTATATCCGACAGAAAGTCTGAAGTTTCTCGGGGCTTCAGCCTGATAATAATAGTAGGCTCCGTATGGCGATCCCGAATAAAGATACCTGTTGAAAACATTGAAGACATTAAGTCCGACTCTGAATTTTGTGTTTTCCCACGAAAGTCCCGCATCAAATTTTACATAATCGTCCATGTCTTTCTGCGTTCCGCTATTTGCCCAGTTCCAACTGCTTCGGTCTGCAAGATAGGTTCCTCCAAAAGATAACCCGAAACCTTCCAGAGTTCCCTGTGTAAAGGTATAGTTTAGCCATCCGTTCATCGTGTGTTTCGCATAACCCGGAATTCTCATTCCTACAGGATTCTTTACAGGATCATTGGATTCTGTGATTTTGTTTTCCGTGAAAGCATAGTTAAAGATGGCATTAAATCCTCTTGTGATTTCACCTTTCAGATCAAATTCAATTCCCTGAACTCTTGTTTTGCCCAGATCAATGATAAAGTTTTCAAGAGCGCTGTTTGCAGGATCTGCAACCGTAGAATTTCTTTTGATGATATTGTACAAAGACAACGTGGTATTCCATTTTCCGCCGAACCAGTCTCTTTTCACCCCAACTTCCATATTATTTCCAGTGATAGGTTTTGGAATTCCTCCGGTTCTGAAAAACCCTGCCTGAGGAACGAAAGACTGATCGTATAAACCATACACAGAAGTATTATCGTCAATCGAATAGCTTATTCCGATTCGCGGTGTAATTTTGTCTGCTTCTGCTTTGGTTCCGTAAGAATTTTCTTTCACATTGGTATAACGCGCAGCAAGGGTTAATCTCAAAGCATCATTAAAAAATCCTAATTCATCCTGAATATACAATCCGGTATAGTTTTGTTCAATAGTTCCGTAAGGTGTTGCTCTGCTTTCCAGCGAAGTGCTTGTATCAAACTGTGCATATCCGTTGGAAGGCGGGCTGTATGTAGTGGAATTGATATTAAAAGGTTTTGCGGCTGTGTCTAAATCATGTTTTTGATTCCAGTCTGCCATATATTTTTTAGAGCCGAGATCCAGCCCTGTTAAGATTTTATGAGAAACAGCTCCTGTTTTGAAGTAACCGTTAAGAAATACCTGCCCGAATTTCATCACATTGCTGGCTTCCCAAAAATAAAGCGTTCTGATCATGTCTCCATTCGGTAAAAATTGAGAAGGCCAGATGTCGCTTCCCAAGGTGTATTCATTCACATAAGTAAGCTGTGAAGTCAGTTTCCAGTTGCTGTTAAACTTATGTTGAATATTTACATTTACGGTATTATTATCCACATTGGTGGGTGCAATTCCGGGATCGGTCATGGTGTATTCAACCGGTTTTGTGGCATAGCCTTCATAGCTGAAAACGTAGGCAGAACCTACTTCAGACATTTTTGCTTTCTGATAAATATATTCTGCTGTTAAAGTCGTTTTATCGGTAAGATTTACCTTTAAGGAAGGATTGATGATGTATCTGTCATTAAATTCATAGTCTCTGAAACTGTTTTTATTCTGAGCCATTAAATTTAATCTGAAAGCCACTTTATCTGTAATTTTAGTATCTACATCGGCTTCTCCTCTGTACATATTAAAGCTTCCGAGAGTTACTCTTGCAGAACCGTTTAAAGACTGTCCTGTCGGTTTTTTGGTAACGATATTGTAAATTCCGCTTGGTTCACCGTTAGACATCAAAAATCCGGATGGTCCTTTTACAAATTCAATGTGGTCTACATAAGACATATCTTCGCTAAGCGGTCCCCAGTTTGAAGTTACATTCACTCCATTCATGAAAGCTGCGGCTCTGGAACCTCTCATATTTACTCTGGTGTACATATCTCCCCAATGTTCAAGCCTTTGAGCTCCCGCAACGTTTCTAAGAACACCGTCTCCCAAAGTGGTAACCTGTTGATCTTCCAGTGCTCTGTTTGTAATGATGGAAACATTCTGAGGAATCTTGATTAATTCTTCGTCCAGACGAATAGAAGAAGAACCTTCTTTTTCAACATATTTCTTGTAATACTTTCCATTTACAATTACCTCTTCAATATCATTTCCTTTAATTGAATCTTTTTCCTGAGCAAACGTTAGCATAGAACCTAACAGCGAAGCACAGATCAGTACATTTTTCATGAAACCCTAAATTTTTATGCAAATATATTGTTTTTAATTATTCTAAATAAATAATAAAATTGATTTTTGTCATAAAAAGAAATGGAAAGAGCAACAAAAAACCGTTACAAACTGAATTGTAACGGTTTTTAAAGTATGGTTAATAATTCTTATGCAGGAATTTCACCTTTGTATAAGAATGAGATAATCTCTTTGTTTAATTTATCAATCATTTCGCTGAATAAGTGGAAAGATTCCTGCTTGTAGATTACTAACGGATCTTTCTGCTCGTAAACAGCTCCCTGAGAAGATCTTCTTAAATCGTCCATTTCACGAAGGTGAAGCTTCCAGTTTTCATCGATGATGGATAACGTAATGTTCTTTTCAAAATCGTTGATTAAGCTGTCGCACTGCGTTTCATAAGCTTCTTTAAGATCGGTTACGATCGTCATTGTTTTATGACCGTCTGTAAACGGAACCTGGATCATTCTGAACATTGAACCCTGATTCTGATAAACATTCTCGATAATCGGGAAAGATTTTTCTTTCAGTAAGTTCAGTTTCATCTGATAATCTTCCTGAGCCGCCTTGAATAAAATGTTCGTTAAATCCTGAACCGTTTTATTCTTGAAATCGTTCTCGGAAACCGGAGATTCCATCGTAAATGTTTTGATGATCTCGTATTCGAAATCTTTATAGCTTCCTGTCGCTTTTCCTTTTGCAGCAATAGAATTTGCCACGTCAAAGATCATATTGGTGATGTCGTACTTCAGGTGATCTCCGAACAAAGCGTTCTTTCTTCTCTTATAAATAACGTCACGCTGCTTGTTCATTACATCATCGTACTCAAGAAGTCTTTTTCTTGTTCCGAAGTTGTTTTCCTCTACTTTTTTCTGCGCTCTTTCAATGGATTTTGAGATCATGGAATGCTGAATCACTTCACCTTCCTTATGCCCCATTCTGTCCATCATTTTTGCAATTCTTTCAGAACCGAATAAACGCATTAAGTTATCTTCCAGAGAAACATAGAACTGAGAACTTCCCGGATCTCCCTGTCTTCCTGCTCTACCTCTCAACTGTCTGTCAACACGTCTTGAATCGTGTCTTTCTGTACCGATGATTGCCAGACCTCCTGCTTCTTTTACCTCTTTAGATAATTTAATATCCGTACCACGACCTGCCATGTTGGTTGCAATGGTTACAACGCCCGGCTGCCCTGCTCCTGCAACAATTTCCGCTTCTTTTTTGTGAAGCTTCGCGTTCAGAACCTGATGCGGAATTTTTCTTAACTGAAGGGCTTTTGATAATAACTGTGAAATTTCAACAGAAGTTGTACCTACCAGAACAGGTCTTCCTGCAGCCGTCAGTTTTTCAACCTCTTCAATTACAGCATTGTATTTTTCTCTGTTGGTTTTGTAAACCAAATCCTGTTTGTCGTGTCTTAAAATCGGACGGTTGGTGGGAATTACCACTACATCTAATTTATAAATCTCCCAAAGCTCGCCAGCTTCTGTTTCCGCAGTACCCGTCATCCCCGCAAGTTTATTGTACATACGGAAATAATTCTGAAGGGTAATGGTTGCAAAAGTCTGCGTTGCAGCTTCGATTTTTACATTTTCTTTCGCTTCGATCGCCTGGTGAAGACCGTCTGAATAACGTCTTCCTTCCATGATACGACCAGTCTGTTCATCAACGATTTTTACCTCACCGTCAATAACCACATATTCATCATCTTTTTCAAATAATGTGTATGCTTTCAGCAACTGGCTCATCGTGTGAACTCTTTCAGATTTTTCTGCAAAATCAGAGAAAAGTCTTTCTTTCGCTTCGAATTCTTCTTCTTTAGATAAATTTTTAGCTTCCAGTTCTGCGATTTCAGTTCCGATGTCCGGAAGTACGAAGAAGTTAGGATCAGAGTTTCCTTGAGACATGTATTCAACACCTTTGTCTGTAAGATCAACCTGATTGTTTTTTTCTTCAATAACGAAGTAAAGATCTTTATCTACAATCGGCATATCGCGGTTGTTGTCCTGCATATACTGCGCTTCTACTTTCTGAAGCAATGCACGGTTTCCGCTTTCCGATAAGAATTTAATTAATTGTCTACTCTTAGGAAGACCTCTGTAAGCCTGAAGCAATTTAAATCCTCCTTCCTTTGTATTTCCTGCAGCGATTAATTTTTTCGCTTCATTAAATATAGTGGAAACTGTTTTTTTCTGAACTTCAACAATT
>NZ_JBBCQL010000265.1:0-5648 GCF_037149975.1 Chryseobacterium sp. VD8
CATAATAGCTTCTGTAGGTGGTATAGTTGGCTAAAACATCCAGAATAAATCCTTCTTCGATCGCCTGCTTCATCGAATATAAGTGGAATGGTTTAAAAGAACCGTCTTCCTGCTTTACCCCGAATTTCTCTAATGTATTATTTTTTGGAGTAGCCGTAAACGCAAAATAAGAAGCATTCTTCGTCATTTTTCTGGCTTTCATCGCTTCCAGAATCTTATCCTGATAGTCTACGGCATCAGTGTCTTCTCCTTTGTTTCCGATGGACTCATTCAGTTTATCGGCGGAGCTTCCGGACTGTGAACTGTGTGCTTCATCAATTATTACAGCGAACTGCTTACTGCCCATATCTGCTATATCTTTTACGATAACAGGAAACTTCTGAATGGTGGTAATAATTATTCTTTTTCCGCCTTCCAGAGCAGATTTCAGATCAGACGAACGGTATGCAGGAGCTACAATATTTTTCACTTCGGAAAACTCTTTAATATTATCTCTTAACTGTTTATCCAGTAATCTTCTGTCCGTCACCACAATCACAGAATCAAACAATGGCTGGTTGATATTTTTACTTCCGGCAACGGCTTGGCTTTCAGGATAGGCTTCTATCAGCTGATAAGCCAGCCAAGTTATCGAATTGGATTTCCCCGAACCCGCACTGTGCTGAATGAGATAGGTCTCTCCTGCTCCTTTCTGAGTGGTATCTTTAATGAGTCTTCGTACTACATCCAGCTGATGGTATCTTGGGAAAAATAAATTCTTTTTGTTCAACACCTCATTTTCTGCACCGTCAAACCGCACAAAATGCTGTATAATATTAGCGATACTTTCCCTGCGCAATACATCCTGCCAGAAGTAGGAAGTTTTGTGCCCGAAAGGATTGGGCGGATTGCCTTTTCCAAAATTGTTGCCTAAGTTGAATGGCAGGAAAAAAGTATGAGCTCCGTCCAGTTTGGTGGTCATATAAATTTCGTCGGTATCGACTGCAAAATGGACAATACACCTTCCGAAATTCAGCAGAGGCTGGGTGATATCACGCTTGTACTTATATTGATCAACACCGTGAACTTTAGCATTCTGCCCGGTCCATGGATTTTTGAGTTCAATGGTAGAAATCGGGATTCCGTTGATGAAAATCACCATATCAATTTCTTCCAGCGGATTGGCAGCCGAATACCTCAACTGTCGGGTTACACTGAACTGATTGCGCTCAAAATTATCCTTAATGCTCTGGCTGCTGTTCTGCAAAGGAGCTACATAAAACAGGGTAAAATGGGCATCATCCACCGCCAGACCTTTACGAAGCAGCCGCAGAATACCGTATTTTTTCACCAGCTTGTCGAAACGGTCGAGTACTTTTATTTTCCAGTCCGACTGGCGTTTAAGTTTTTCCAGTTCATCTTTCTGCGTGGTTTCCAGAAAATCCCAAAAACGCACCTCATCCAAAGCATACTTTGCATTGAAATCTGCCGGATTGCCTATGCGGTAACCATTCCCGCTGTATGGCTCACTGGGTTCGGAGGCAACTCCGTTTTTTATATCTTCTGTTGAAATACCACAGAGTGCTTTTTCTATGGCGGTTTCGAGGGCGAGTTCGTTGGTTTGTGATGGCATATTACTGGTCTAATCTTTTATCATTAAATTTCCAAGTCTCCAATACTAAATCTAGTATTTTTTCTTGTCGTAAATCTATACTTCCTTTATTCCATTCAGGAAATTCAAATTCATAATCGGCTTTAAACTTATTTAATGCAGTATGTGCTCCAATTGAAAATCTGTGATCTAGAAGTTTTGTACTGATTACTGAGGAATTGTTATACTCATTCTGTTTTTTTTCGTACCAGTCAGAATTTAATTCATTAAAATTGTTTACAGCTTGATTAATCGTTGATTCTAATAATGTTACATTTCCTAATCGGTAAACATAGCTTCTGTAATCAGTCATATCTGCAAATTCATCGGTTAATAAACCATTTTTTGGTGTTTGTGGCAAGATGTGCTCTATCTGTAATGTATTGAGGAAATCTTTTCCTTGAATTGGTAAATTACATTTGCCAAGAATAGTATTCTCTATTTTACCTAACACATATCTTTCTCTATAATTTGGGCTGTAATGTAAATGCGAAATGGTTTTAAACTTCGTTATAAAATCACCTAATTTTTCTTTTAAATAAGGAACCATAGTTTCTGAAACAATATGCGCTACGGCTATAGTGTCTTTTTTATTCCGAAGTTTAATTGCCCATTTCGAAAACAAATTTTCATTATTTTTTGCCTGAATCCCCAAGGTATTACTATAAAAGAAAAAACTTTCAAGTTGCTTCCCCAAATATTCTATCACATCATCAGAAACATTTTCGTGTAAAGCTAAAAGAAGAATAAGATGCTGTCTGGATCTATATTTATTTATAAATCCAATATTGGTTATACTTGGATATGTTCCTCCATCTTTCACCAATTCGGTTGCAATCACCAGCTCAGAGTATCTTTTAGACAAGGCTCTCAGCTCTTTAGCAAAAACTACCGGATTCGTTTCATATTTCGTTTGTTTTTTTCCTTCATCAGTTAAAAACCATTTGTAGATATCATCCTCACGCAAAATCCCATCGTAATAACGGGACATTAAAAAGTATCTCAGAAAACGTAAAGGTGTATTTTCTTCACCACATTTTTGAAGATTAGAAACTATTTCTTTCCAAATATCTTTAATTGAATTAAACTCACTTGGTTTAGCAGTGCTGAATAATAGATTTTTCACCAAATCCATCGCATTGAGACTGGAACCTCTTTGATTTATCGTTTCAAATATCTTCAATGCACTGCTAAGATTTTCAGATTCAATAACGACCAATTCTATCTTAGTGAGGAAATACCTTGCATATTTCACCAATGAATCTAAGCTTTCTTCTAAATATAACTGCAAATGACTGTAGATCTTAAAATACGCTTTTTCCATCTTTTCTATGGAGGCAGATTTTTCCTCAATAAAACCTTCTTTTGCTATCAGATTTTTAAGATATCCTTTACTTTCCTCATATTGTAGTTCAAGCCTCAACTGTGTCTCATCGCTGTCCATATCGAAATCTGAAAGTAATTCTTCAACATTTTGTAGATATTTCAACTGTTTTGAATCTAATGCTTGCTGTTGCAATAAATCACGCAGAGCACATAGCGTAAGGACTATTGTTGTTAATCTTTGCTGACCATCAATTACATCATATTTTTCTTTATTAGCCACAATAATGATTGAACCTATAAAGTAACTTTTCTGTGCATTACTATTTTCATCATACTCATTATCAATATCAATCAAGAATTGCTCTACCTGATCTTCGGGTTTCCAAACATATTCTCTTTGATAATCGGGAACTATAAAAAAGTAATCTTTCAATTTGGATATACTTTTAACTTCTGCTTTTATTTCCATATTTTGCTTTGTCTTTTGTTGAAATTCTACTATAAATTAAGCATTACTCATATGTACTTTTAATTTATCAATAAAATCTTCAAATGGAATACCTTTAGTATCAATTCTTTTTTGAGGGATGTGTCCCCTAAACTCTATCAATTTTGTATTGTCAATTGTTTTTTCAGATTCCCTATTTTCTTTTATAAGTTTCTCAAATTCATCACCTAAGTCTAAATTAACACTAATATCATCTTTCAATTCAGTAAAGGAGACAGTTTCAATATTTATTTTGTTCTTGGATTTGTAATTAGCTACATTAACTGTAATGACCGCATAGTTCTCTTTATTATTCGCACAACGTTCAACTTGTCTTTTACTTAATGCCACTATACCTTCAGAATCCCACCTTGATTTAACTTCAATATAGTAGATGGGTCTATCCGATTTATATATTATAAAATCTTGTCCATTTTGTTCTTCAACACTTGTTAATTTTTGATCTGATGTTGATTCTATAATTTTTATTGTATCTCTCAATGATGAATTCAATTCGCTTTCAATTATATCTTGGATTTTTAACCCAACTTCATTTATATATATTAAATGATTCGATTTCCTGCTCTCCTCCTTTTGTTTTTCTTTACCTGCACGTACCAAGTCACTTAGATTATCAATTTTTGCTAGTTCACCTAATAAATTAATTTTTTCGGGCTTGACAGAAAGAATACTAAATAAACTTTGCCTTGTACTTTCATCTTGAAATTTATACATTAAAATTTCTTCCTTTACTGCATTTATTTCTCTTAGCCAAATACCCCAGGTATCTGGTTTCGAAGAAATTTTTTCAATTAAACCAATTACAACTTCAATAATATTTTTATCAACCGGAATAAATCTTCTTTCACTATTAAGCTTTTGTTCTATCTGGCTGCCTAATTCAGCCCCTGAAACAGAACTACTATGCTGAAGGAAACATTCAAAGCCATCAAAAACTAAGTCATTGCGAATATCTCCTCCTAAAATTTTATTCCATTCATCTTTAAATACTTCGTCTTTTACATAATCCTTTTTTAAAACAGACTGCGACTTCAAACAATAATTTTGGTTAGGAATACACTCCATTTTATGCAAAAGTTCCTCTCTGAGATTTGCATTGGTATACATTATGTTAATGATTTCTCTTAAATCATTAATATTCGTTTTTATATCATTTTTAACAATGTTCTTGATATACAAATTTGCCAGTAACTTAATTGCAGGTTGATAATTCATCTCAACAGTAGGCGAAGACAATCCTTCAACAGTAGGTTCGGTTTTATATATTTTATTGTAGAATGAATTAAGATCAACATTTAGTTGCGTATTCCTATTTAAGCCAATGAATTTATTTAAATATTCAGTTAAGTAAGAGTATTTGATTTCTCTTGAGGAAAGTGATATTTTTCCTTTTTCAAGATTGTCTAACAACTCATTACAAAATTTACTAAAATCCTCTTTAAATCTTTCTCTGTTATAAATATTTACATTCTCTAAAAACTCAAAATCGTCATGAATATATTTTTCACTAATTGATGCATTGATATTATTTATTATATCTATAAGCAATGTTTCTTTATTCTCCCATTTTACAAGATTTTCAATTGTTTTGAAATCTCC
This sequence comes from Chryseobacterium sp. VD8, assembly GCF_037149975.1. Taxonomy (NCBI): domain Bacteria; kingdom Pseudomonadati; phylum Bacteroidota; class Flavobacteriia; order Flavobacteriales; family Weeksellaceae; genus Chryseobacterium; species Chryseobacterium sp. VD8. Next base: position 5,064 of record NZ_JBBCQL010000265.1, read on the forward strand.
GTGCATATTTGGAATAAGCGAAACTTTATTAAGCAAAGTAACGTCTGTTCTTATTTGCTTTATAAATTCTTTATAAGATTCTTTACTATTTATAAATTCATAATTTGCACCACTTTCAGTTGAAACAATTTCAGCTATTTTATTCAATGATAAAATATTAAAATTTTTATCTGCATTTTTATTCCAAATATTTATGTACTCGCTAAGAATGCAATATGTATCATAGGGTGGAATTTTACGAAATTGCTTCAATAAAATATATACTTCTTTTTTTGCTTGTTCATGTAATTGTAAAATCGTTTCGTCAAAAAATTCGATATCACTAAGAGCGTATTTTTTGCCATCAAATTCAAGACGTTTAATATCCTTAATATTTTCAATGAATTTACTTTTCAAATCTTTCTCAAAACTTGAATCAGAAGCTGTAAATGAAATTTTAGCCATATCTACAATTGATACATTTTCATCTTCATTGATTCTTTTTAGTGCTAATTCAAATGCAATTTTTAATAAACTTTCATTGATTTCAACATCAATTTTCAACTCCTCATTTTCTTTTATTTTATTCAGATAATCTCTCTCCCT
>NZ_JBBCQL010000266.1:0-5645 GCF_037149975.1 Chryseobacterium sp. VD8
GTTCAGATTGCTTTCAACCTTCTTCATTTCAAGATGATTGATTACTTCGGTAAGCTCGATTCCGATTTTCTTATCATTAAATTTTGCAATAAAGTCGGGGCTTTCGCAAGTTAAATCTTCAAATTTAACTTCAGGGAAATGGTGCATAAAGGAGTTGAGCAGTAAAATTTCCGCTTTCTTTTTATATTTTTCGCGGTCATGTAGCTGAGATTCGTCGATCTTACGATGATACTTCTCTATCGGCTTCTTTTTCAAGTGTCGGTTCAGATAATATAAGCTCAGATTTTTAATTAAATCCTCATCAGAAAATGCCTTTTTCATGTGCTTATTATTTTATTGTTATGGAACACATAAAACTTCCGGTTTCAGATCATGAAGTTTTGATTATCAAAAAATTACATATTAAAGGTAAATAAAAAACAGATTCAAAAAGTATTTTTAATGTTAATTTATAAAATAATTAATGTAGAGTTTATTTTCATAATTAATACCTTTGCCTCCTCACTTAATAAACTGTTACACATGGATTTTAAAAATTTTAAAATACCTTTTAGCGTAAATCCGCAGTACTCCAAGAAAGTTGCTTATTTTTCTATGGAATTTGCGATTGAGCAGGTGCTGAAAATATATTCGGGAGGATTAGGATTTTTGGCGGGTTCCCACATGAGAAGTGCTTACAATCTGAAACAGGATCTTATCGGAATCGGGATTCTCTGGAAGTTCGGGTATTACGATCAGGCAAGAAATCATGACCAGACGTTACAGCCGACATGGACGAAGAAAATGTACAGCTTTCTGGAAGACACCGGCATAAAATTTCAGATAGAAATTCACAGCGCTCCGGTTTGGGTAAAAGTTTGGTATCTTGATCCTGAAATTTTCCACACGGCTCCTATGTTTTTTCTTTCAACAGATGTTCCTGAAAATGATCATATTTCTAAAACCATCTGTCATAAATTATATGACGCCAACGAATCTACGAAACTGGCTCAATACATTCTTTTAGGAAAGGGAGGAGCAAAATTACTCGATGAAATGAACATTGAAAGAGATGTTTATCATTTAAATGAAGCTCACGGACTTCCTGCAGCGTTCCATCTGCTGAAAAAATACAGCGGAAACCTGAATAAAGTGAAAGAAAAGCTGGTTTTCACCACGCATACTCCTGAAGAAGCTGGAAATGAAAAGCACAATATGAGATTGTGTTATGATATGTCTTATTTTTCAGGCTTCAGCATGGAAGAGGTAAAAAATATTGAAGGTTCTGATGATGACCGTTTCAACCATTCTCTTTGCGCGCTGAAAATGGCAAGAATAGCAAACGGAGTTTCCCAGCTTCATGGGGTAGTTTCCAGAGCAATGTGGAGCAAATATCCGGGAATCTGTGAGATTACTTCGATTACGAATGCGCAGGAATTCAAATATTGGGCAGACAAACCGCTTTACAATGCAAAAGACGAAAACGACGAAACGGTTTTCGATTACCGTAAGAAACATTTAAAGAAAAGATTATTTAAAATCGTAGCCGACCAGACCGGAAATTTATTCAATCCAAATGTTTTTACCATTGTCTGGGCGAGAAGATTTGCAGGGTATAAACGTGCCGATCTGCTTTTACATGACAAAGACCGATTCTACAAGCTGTTAAATCATCCGAAATATCCGGTTCAGATCATTTGGGCAGGAAAGCCTTATCCGATGGATTATTCTGCGATTTCTACCTTCAATTCTCTTGTAGAAGAAAGCAAAAACCATAAAAATATGGCGGTTCTTACAGGCTATGAACTGTCTTTGAGTAAATCTTTAAAGCAGGGTTCTGATCTTTGGCTGAATAATCCTAGAGTTCCGAGAGAAGCTTCAGGAACCTCCGGAATGACGGCTTCCATGAATGGTTCTGTAAATCTTTCCACAGATGACGGATGGATCCCTGAATTTGCAAAACACGGGGAAAATTCTTTTGTGGTTCCGAAAGCAGATTATGCCAATATGAGCATCTACGAACAGGATAATTATGACCTTAACAAATTATACGAAATTCTCGAAAATGAAATTCTTCCTACGTATTATGACAAGCCGGATCAATGGAGAAAAATTCAGTATAATTCTATGAATGATGTTAAAGATCAGTTTAACAGCGACAGAATGGCGGATGAATATTACAGAATTATGTATAATGATTAATGTTAATTGTTAATAAGCTTTTAAACCATTAAGGTCGATTTAAGAAGTTAAGTATTATTTAAGTTTTGATAACGCTACATTAAAATCAGAAATGATAAATCTTAAAGAAACCTAACTTCTTAATCAATTTAATGGTTCAATATATGAAACAAACAAGGCTTGGAAAATTTTTCCAAGCCTTGTTTATTTAGGTTAATCTTTTTTCTTTTTAGGGACTTTTAAGCCCTCCTGTTTCGCTTCAGAAATACCAATGGCAACTGCCTGTTTTCTGCTTGTCACTTTTTCTCCGGAAGAAGATTTCAGCTTTCCTTCCTTGAATTCGTGCATTACTTTTCCTACTTTGTCCTGAGCCTTATCTGAATATTTTGTCTTGCTCATATTATTTATTTTTAAGATTTGGGTATAGAAACTCCGATTTCATAAACTCGGGCGTGCTTCAGATATTTAGAACGCTCTCTGGAAGTTACCGACTCAAAATGATCATTTTTAATCACTACAATCGGATCTTCTGTATTTTCGATTTCAAAATTGGCGATGTATCTTTCATCCGGTGGAGACTGCAATAGTTTTGCTTTAATTTTCTGCAGTTCATCGGCATATTTTCTGAATCCGGGATCTGAAGAATGGATAAATTTGTATTCATCTCCCGCATCTACGAAATAATGTAATTGTTTTTGCAATAATCCTGCTTCATTACAGATTTCGGGATTATCATTTCCGTCTTTGAAACCCACTTCTACCAGTTCCCCTCCTTTTTTATGGGCACAATCTTCGGCATCTTTGTAACTTGAAAATCCGGTGTATACTATTTTATCTTCCAGTTCGTATCGGTTCAGTTTTTGGTTAAAAGCATTCGTTTCCATAATTATATTTTAATTTGATTGTACCTTAATATATCCAATTTTACTGCCAAAATCAGAGATTTAAAAAGCTTTTTTTACCATTTTAAAAATTATTATATTTGAAATCTTTTAATATTAGAAATGAAAAAATTCTTACTAACGCTTACAGTTGCTGTGGCATTTCAAAGTTTATCCGCTCAGGAAATTACTTTAGATAAAATATATTCAGGATATTACCGCGGAAAAGGCATTGCCGGAATTACCTCCATGAAAAACGGTGAAAATTATCTGGTTATCGAACAGGGAGGAATTGCAAAATATTCTTACAAAACTTCCCAAAAAGAAGGAAACCTTGTGGATGGACAGTTCCAGAGCTATGAATTTTCTGATGATGAATCCAAAATTTTGTTACTGAAAGACAGTGAGCCGATTTACAGACACTCGTTTTTAGGAAAATATGAAGTAAAAGATCTGAAATCCGGAAAAACAGTAAGTCTTAATGAAGGAAAATTTGTTCAGGAGCCAAGATTTTCTCCGGATGCTACAAAAGTGGCTTTTATTGCAGATAACAATCTGTTTTATCAGGATCTGAATTCAGGAAAAATCACACAGATTACGCAGCACGGTGTTAAAAATAAAATTTTAAACGGACTTGCAGACTGGGTTTATGAAGAAGAATTCGGACACGCAAGACTGTACGAATGGACAAAAAACTCGGATGCGATTCTTTTCGTAAAATTAGATGAAACGGAAGTTCCGGAAATCTATATTCCGATTTATGGTAAGACGCTTTATCCAAGCGAAATGCGTTACAAATATCCAAAAGCCGGAGAAAAAAATTCTGTCGCTTCAGCGCATATTTATCAGTTGAGTGACGGTAAAAAGACAACCGTTAATTTAGACAGTTTCAAGCATTATTATATTCCGAATGTAATTCAGACAGCAAAACCGGACGAAATTGTTTTGATTACTTCAGACAGAATTCAGAATGCTTCTGATATTTTAAAAGTCAATACAAAAACAGGAGCTGTTCAGAAATTATTCACAGAAACGGATGAAAAATGGATTGATACAGACAGCCCGACCTTAGAATTTTTAGAGGACAATTCTTTCCTTTGGGGCTCCGAAAGAGACGGGAACCGCCATTTATACTGGTATGACAAAGATGGTAAACTGAAAAAGCAGGTTACGAAAGGAAACTGGGAAGTAACAGATTATTACGGATTTAATCCAAAATCAAAGGAGATCTACATTCAGACCACAGAAAAAGGAAGCATCAATAAAGTAGTTTCCAAAGTAAATATCGAAAACGGAAAATCTCAGTTGATTTCCAGTGCGGAAGGAAATAATTCTGCTAATTTCAGCAAAAACTATAATTATTTCATCGAAACTTCTTCTACAGCTTCAAAACCTTATACTTATGTTTTAAAGGACGGAAACGGCAAAACAGTAAAAGAACTTCAGAATAATGAAGCACAGCTACAAAAATTAAAAGCTGATAATTTCGTAGAAAAAGAATTCATTACCATTCCGAATGAAGCGGGAGATCAGATGAATGCGTGGATCATCAAGCCTAAAAACTTTGATAAAAACAAAAAATATCCATTGTTTATGTTCCAGTATTCAGGTCCCGGTTCTCAGCAGGTTGCCAATTCATGGGACAACGGAAACGGAATCTGGTTTGAAATGCTTGCTCAGAAAGGATATATCGTAGCTTGTGTCGACGGTCGCGGAACAGGTTATAAAGGTGCTAAATTCAAGAAAGTAACGTACATGAATTTAGGGAAATATGAAATTGAAGATCAGATTGCGGCAGCAAAATGGTTCGGAAATCAATCATACATTGATAAATCCAGAATAGGAATGTTCGGATGGAGCTTCGGAGGGTATATGACGAGTCTGGCAATGACAAAAGGAGCCGATGTTTTCAAAATGGGAATTGCAGTGGCGCCGGTAACGAACTGGAGATATTATGATTCTGTTTACACGGAAAGATTCATGAGAACACCACAGGAAAATCCGGACGGATACGATAAAAACTCCCCGACTGAATATGCGAATTTATTGAAAGGGAAATTCTTATTAATCCACGGAACTGCCGATGATAATGTACACTTCCAGAATTCTATGGAGTTTTCGGAAGCTTTGATCCAGAACAAAAAACAGTTTGATTTTATGGCTTATCCTGATAAAAACCACGGAATTTATGGCGGACAGACAAGACCACAATTGTATCAGAAAATGACTGATTTTATTTTGGAGAATTTGTAATTCAATATTTTAGCATAAAAAAATCCGGATCTAAAGTTTAGATCCGGATTTTTTATTTTCTGTATTCCCATTCCTCAGAATTTCTGGAAGTATGAAAGACAGAATATACTTCAATTAGATTTTTCTCTTCGCTGTAAGAATAATGAATTCCAAAAGGAAATTTTTTGAGAAAAACAATTCGGGTGTCGCCATATTTAAGTTCAACGGACAATGGATTTTCCTTTATTAAATCGATTTTATTCCGAAAATCAATAAGAAATCTGTTCCATAATTTTTTATTAATTTTCCTGTACCAATCGTTGATTTCTTTTAAATCCTGCTTTACAAAATGTCCGTAAATTAACCTAGTCG
>NZ_JBBCQL010000267.1:0-5642 GCF_037149975.1 Chryseobacterium sp. VD8
TCAGGTCTTCCCTGCCCTTCCGGTCTTGGTTTCCCTTCAGGCTTCGGAGGTCTTGGTAAAAGAACTTTTCTTGAAAGTTTCATTTTCTTACGGTCATCATACCCCATAAATTTCACTTCCACTTCATCACCTTCGTTATAAGGAACCTTATCTAAACGGGACCATTCGATCTCAGAAATGTGAAGAAGACCTTCAGTACCCTTAGCAATCGCTACAAAAGCACCGAAATCCATTACCTTCACCACTTTCCCTTTATAAACCTCTCCTACAACAGGAACAAAAGTAATCTCATTGATCTTCGCAACCGCAGCATTGATCTTCTCTCTGTCTGTACCTGCAATCTCAATACGTCCGATTTCACCAATCTCTTCAATTGCAATAACCGTATCCGTATCCTTCTGCATCTGCTGAATGATCTTTCCGCCAGGTCCGATTACCGCACCGATAAACTCCTTCGGAATCTCCATTACCACCATCTTCGGAGCGTGAGGCTTAACGTCAGCTCTTGGTTCAGCAATCGTTTCAGTAATCTTATTTAAAATATGTAATCTTCCGTCCTTAGCCTGCATCAAAGCCTTTTCCATAATATCCATAGAAAGTCCCTGGATTTTAATATCCATCTGGCAAGCTGTGATACCGTCCGCAGTACCCGTTACTTTAAAATCCATATCCCCTAAGTGATCTTCATCCCCTAAGATATCAGAAAGTACCGTGAATTTACCCGATTTCGTATCCGTAATCAATCCCATAGCAATCCCCGAAACAGGTTTTGTAATCTGTACACCTGCATCCATCAATGCCAGTGTTCCCGCACAAACCGTTGCCATAGAAGACGAACCGTTAGATTCTAAAATATCAGAAACAATTCTGATCGTGTAAGGATTTTCTGCAGGAATTACTGCAGTTAAAGCTCTCTGAGCAAGATTCCCGTGTCCGACTTCTCTTCTTGAAGTTCCTCTTAAAGGTCTTGCTTCACCCGTAGAGAACGGTGGGAAATTATAATGTAAAAAGAATTTTTCGTCATGTTGCGTAATAACGCTGTCGATCATATTCGCATCCTTTACAGAACCTAAGGTAACCGCAGTTAACGACTGAGTTTCCCCTCTTGTAAAGACTGCAGAACCGTGCGCTCCCGGAAGATAATCGATCTCAGACCAGATCGGACGGATCGTTTGAGGATCACGCCCATCCAAACGGATATTTTCTTCAAGAATCATCTGGCGCATCGCCTCTTTTTCAACGTCGTGATAATACACTTTTACGAAAGGAGTTACTCTTTCAAGCTCTTCCGCATCCTCTGCATACTGCGCAAGGAATTCATCAAGAACAGCCTTGAACTTCTCCCCTCTTTCTTCTTTAGCCGATGGCGTTTTTGCTACTTCATATACCTTATCATAGCACTCTTTCCATACTTTCTCACGGATTTCCTCATCATGAGTTTCATGAGAATACTCTCTCTTAGGGAAAGATTTACCCACTTTCTCAGCAAGTCTTTCCTGAGCTTCAATCTGCTTTTTAATTTCAGCATGAGCGAAATTGATCGCTTCCAGCATTTCCTGCTCAGAAATCTCCTTCATCTCACCTTCCACCATTACGATAGAATCCTTTGTAGCCCCTACCATAATATCGATGTCAGACTTCAGAAGATTTTCATAACTTGGGTTAACGGCAAGTTCTCCGTCTATTCTTACCACTCTCGCTTCAGACATTGGTCCGCCGAAAGGAATATCTGTAATAGCAATAGCTGCTGAAGCCGCTAAACCTGCCAGAGCTTCAGGCATTACTTCCTTATCATAAGAAATTAATGAGATCATTACCTGTACTTCCGCGTGGAAATCTTCAGGAAATAACGGACGCAATACCCTGTCCACCAATCTCATCGTTAAAACTTCATCATCAGAAGGCTTCGCCTCTCTGCGGAAAAAGTTTCCAGGAATTCTTCCTCCTGCATAAAATTTTTCTCTGTAATCTACCGTTAAAGGTAAAAAATCCACTCCCGGATTCGCTTCTTTGTTGGCTACCACCGTTGCTAAAAGCATCGTTCCGCCACATCTTACAACTACGGATCCGTCAGCCTGCTTTGCCAGCTTCCCCGTTTCAATAATGATTTCCCTGCCGTCTGCAAGAGTAATCGTTTCTGTAAACGCTTGAGGTATACTCATAAAAAAATTGTCTTCATGTACTCCGTATTGAGTACGATTATTATTTAAACTCTTTAAATTTTCGTTTGCAAAGGTAATGTATTATAATGATTTTTTTAAATTTTTGCCTGTAAAATCTTACACATCTGCCCTATAATTTCCATATATTCTGCACCGAAAACCACTTCTGATTACGAAAACAAAAAAGCAACCTCTCTCGAGATTGCTTTTTATGTGAAAATCTTTGTAGATTATTTTCTTAAACCTAATTCAGCAATAATTGCTCTGTATCTTGCGATATCTTTATTTTTAAGGTAATCTAATAAACTTTTTCTTTTACCTACCAGTTTCACCAAAGATCTTTCTGTGTTATAATCTTTGTGATTGCTCTTTAAATGAGCAGAAAGGTGGTTGATTCTGAAAGTGAAAAGTGCAATTTGTCCTTCAGCACTTCCTGTGTCCTGTGCAGATTTTCCGTGTTTTGCGAAAATTTCCTGCTTTTTTTCTGTTGTTAAGTACATTCCAATATTGTTTAATGATTATTATGTAACGGGTGCAAAAGTACGACTATTTTTTTATTCTGCCAACATTATTGATTTCATTTATTGATTTTGATAGAAAAAAATGTTAAAAATTTCTTAAAAAAATTATGTTACCCCACTAAAAGGCAGTAATTTTGCATACGAATTTAGTGATGAGAAAATTAATAACATTTACCACCTTTACTTTAGCTCTTTTTGCAGGTTTTTCTTTATTAAAAGCTCAGAAAAACCGTGAGAACAAGATCAAAAAAGTTTTATATTTCAATCCTGAAGTAGAACCCGACATTCAGGAAATTAAAGAACCTACCAATACCGCATTCTTCAGCGCAGTTTCTGATAATTTAAGCGAAAGAAAAAACAAAATGCTGAGAACGGAAACACAGATTTCCTTCGACAGCATCGATAAACAGACCGTTTGGGATTACTGCAAAAATAACGAAGCCGATTTTGCCATTGTTCCCAAAGTTAAATATTTCAAAGTAGGAATAGGAAAATACGTCTTTTCCAATCAGGTAGTTGTAAGCATGAAACTTTTTGATGCAGAAGGCAACCTGATTACAGAAACAGACTACGATACCTATAAAAAGAACATGAGACTGCTTGGTTCCACCGTAAACTCCGTAAAAATAGGAACCAACGGAGCCATAAAAGAAATTGTAAAGCAGTTAAAAAAAATGAAACACACCGCTGAATCAGAATTATGATTTCAGGAAAATCTGCTTAATTTTTATTTCAACGAAGTCCCACAAAAGATAAGCGATACATTTACTTAAAATTCAGGACTTCTCCATGAAAAAAAATTAACAACCTTTAAAAACCTTTTATTTTTATTCTTTTGAAAACTTCAACTATTCTGTTTCAGGTTTAATTCTAATTCTATACACTTCAATTCATCAGGAAAAATATATGGAAGAAATCCTAAATTGATTTTAAATAAACAGCAAGGGAAAATCAGATTATTACTTTCCGTTAAAAACAATCTCAATCTGAACATATTCTAAATAAAGCTCCGAAGTTAAAAACTGCTATGCGCAACATTTAAATTCATCAATTTAAATTCATCGCGGTGTGAATAATTACAATTATTATTAGTAATTTAGTTAAGAACAATTCTTCAAACTATCTAAATTGAAATTTCTTAGCATTTGCACTCTCAGATTGCAGATGCTTTTTTATTATGGGATAATACAGAAGATATTTATCAGTAAAACAACACATTAAAATCAAATTATTTTCATTTAACAGTGAATAATATAATCTTTTTTGTATTTTTAGCCTACATTAAATCTAAATAATATGAAAAATTCAAACCTGAAAAAGCTCACCAGAAAGGAGCAGGAAAAAATCAACGGCGGAGGACTTCAGAGATGTCATTACCATTTTGAATGTCCGGGAGGATCCTGCTGCCAGAATGTTTGTGTGTACTACAACTGCCCTGAAGTTTAATCCCTGAAAAGTTTATTATGAAAAATCTTAAAAAACTCACCAGAAAAGAGCAGGAAAAAATCAACGGAGCCGCTATGGTACAATGTACAAAAGATGCACACTGTTTTATCGGATGGTGCTGTTCCTACAGCTGCGTTCCGTATGCCTGCATTGAACCTTAGTCGGAAAACCTCTTACTGAAAACCTGAAAATTCAGTACATGTAAAAAAGAAAAACAATAATTTATCACTTTTAAAATTTAATTTTTTCAAAGCATTCGTTTTTGCGGATGCTTTTTTATTTTCAGAAATTTAATTAATCCTTAAATTTTGCAGTTCTTTGGGCAATTTTAAAAATTTGGGTTATTTTTGCACTACTCTTAAAAATTTGACGTTTTGAATTCTAAAGACGAACTTATCTTCAACCCTGCCGATATTGCCGAAACTCTTAGCGAACTTCACGCAGATGAGAGGCTTTTGGCATTTCTGAAAGTTCCGAAAGAATACAAAGCGGAAGTTTTTTCACATCTTGATCCCGATTTTCAGGAAGAAACCATCAGAAGCATCGGAAGCGATGAGGTTTCAGAAATCCTGAATGCCATGACGCCGGATGACAGAACGGCTCTTTTTGAGGATTTTCCGGATGAGCTTATCAAGTATTCCATCAATCATCTTAATCCGCAGGAACGCAGAATTGCCCTTAAATTATTAGGCTACGATTCGGATTCTATTGCCCGTCTGATGACGCCTTATTACATCCAGATCCGAAAAGAATGGACCATTAAAAGATGTCTCCAGCAGATTAAAAAAGTAGGAAGTAAAGTAGAGACGATGAATTATCTCTACGTTGTGGACGAAAGAAATCGGCTGATCGATGATATTGCGCTGGGAAGTCTTTTACTGGCTGAGGAAGAAACTTTGGTTTCAGAAATTACAGATAATCATTTTGTTGCGATTACGACAACAACTTCCAAAGAAGATGCAGTACAGTATTTCGAAAAATACGACCGTGCCGCACTTCCTATTATTACAGAAGCCGGAGTTTTAGTGGGAATTGTAACGATTGATGACATTCTCGACCAGATTGAGCAGCAGAATACGGAAGATATCCAGAAATTCGGGGGATTGGAAGCTTTGGACGTTCCTTATACGCAGACTTCTCTCATCGAAATGGTCAAAAAGAGAGGAATGTGGCTGATTATCTTATTTTTCTCTGAAATGCTTACAGCTTCGGCGATGGGTTATTTTGAAGATGAAATTCAGAAAGCAGTTGTTCTCGCACTTTTTGTTCCATTGATTATTTCCAGTGGAGGAAATTCCGGTTCTCAGGCGGCAACTCTGATTATCAGAGCGATGGCACTTCAGGAAATTACTTTAAAAGACTGGTGGTACGTAATGAGAAAAGAAATTTTCACGGGTTTATCATTGGGCGGAATTTTAGGGATCATCGGTTTCCTGAGAATTATGATCTGGCATAAAGCAGGTTTTTTCGACTATGGAATTCACTGGGCTTTTGTAGGTTTAAGTGTAGGGGT
>NZ_JBBCQL010000268.1:0-5631 GCF_037149975.1 Chryseobacterium sp. VD8
GTTCCCCACTTATCAATCATTGACGTACTAATGTTCAATAGTATTGATGATATAAAAAATATTTTGAATAAATATGAATTAAAATAACATTATGGAAAAAATTGTAATTTTTGGAACCAGTCAGTTAGCCAGTTTAGCACATTTTTATTTTACGCATGACTCCCCGCATGAAGTGGTAGCTTTCACTTTAGACAGCGATTATATTACTGAAAATGAGTTCAGAGGTCTTCCCGTTGTATCATTTGAAGAGATTGAAAAGCATTATCCGCCTTCTGAATATAAAATGTTCTTACCTATTAGTTTTAAGCAAATGAGCTTTCTCAGAAAAAGAAAATTTGAAGAGGCAAAAGCAAAAGGGTATAAATGTGTAAGCTATGTTTCCAGCAAAGCAAGCACATGGCCGGATCTTACGGTAGGTGAAAACTGTTTTATTTTTGAAGATAATACCATTCAGCCTTTTGTAACAATTGGAGACAATTGTGTTTTATGGAGCGGAAACCATATCGGTCACCATACTAATATTCATGACCATGTATTTATCACTTCTCATGTAGTTATTTCAGGATGTTGTGAAATTGGTGAAAATTCATTTTTCGGAGTCAATGCCACAGTTCGTGACGAAACCAATATTGGTAAAGCATCTTTAATTGGTATGGGTGCTATCATTACAAAAGACACACCTGAATTCAGCATTTGGCTGGGTGCAAAATCTACCATGAGAGACGATAAGAGTATTGATATAGATAGTATTTCTCATAAAACAAAAGGGTAAATATGTGGCAAAAAAGAGGAAGAATACACCATATTGATCATTACAACGACTGGATGGTTTCCCATGCATGTGTACCTACAGCATTATTACTGAATGAAGATGTTGTAAGAATTTATTATGCTCCAAGAAACTCAGAAGGAAGAAGCATTCCTACCTATATTGATGTTTCCGCAAAAAATCCTGAAGAAGTATTATATATTCATGATAAACCTGTTTTAGAACCCGGAGAATTAGGAACATTTGATGATGGAGGAATTATGCCATGTTCTGTTGTGCGGTTATCAGAAACCTGTATTTATCTTTATTATGTAGGATGGAATGCAAGTGTTTTGGTACCTTACAGAAATGCGATAGGATTAGCAATCAGTTATGATAATGGGGAAACATTTGAAAAAGCATTTCCCGGAGCAATTGTAGAACGTAACAGAGATGAGCCGTTTTTTACAGCGTCTCCATGTGTTATTAAACATAATGACCAATGGATCATGTGGTATGCTTCCAGTACAGGTTTCGTAATAAGTGACGGTAAACCGGAACCATTATATGAAATTAAATATGCTCATTCTACAGATGGTATCAATTGGGTTCGTCCCAATATTACCTGTATCCCTCCTGCCGAAAAATATCAGTGTACGGCAAGACCTGCCGTGATTATAGAAGACGGAAAATATAAAATGTGGTTTACTTACAGAGGTTCTTTTGATTATAGAGATGGTAAGGAAAGTTACAGAATTGGCTATGCAGAATCTGAAGATGGGATAAACTGGAATCGAAATGATGCTCAAAGCGGTATTGAATTTTCGGATTCAGGCTGGGATTCTACGATGCAGACATATCCTTCGGTAATTGTAGCCAATAATAAAAAAATTTTATTTTACAATGGTAACGGTTTTGGAAAGACCGGAATTGGTTTCGCTGTATGGGAATAACTAAAAGAAAAAAAGTTAGCTGTCATGTAATAACATACAATCACATCAATTATATTTCAAAATGTATTGATGGAATTCTCATGCAGAAAACTAACTTTGATTTTGAAATTGTAATTGGCGACGATGTATCAACAGACGGAACAAGGGAAATTGTAAAAGAATATGCTTTCAGATTTCCGGATCTGATTCGTCTGAATTTGAGGGATAAAAGAGGCACCGGAATTCCGGGTAAAGAAAATTTCATGTCCACATTGGAAATGTGTGATGGTGAATATATTACTTTATGTGATGGTGATGATTACTGGACAGATCCTCTTAAACTTCAGAAACAAGTTGATTTTTTAGAGCAAAACAAAGAATATAGTATATGTTTTCATAATGTAAAATATATTGATATTTCAGGAGGGGAGACGAAGCACAAAAATTTTAATTCAGGTTCAATCGAAAAAACCTTTACAATTGAAGATTTATCTACAGGAAATTTTATTGACGCTCCTTCTGTTGTATTTAGAAATAATGATAAGATTTTACCTTCGTGGTTCAAATATTCTCCAATAGGAGACTATCCGCTTCACATGATTAATGCTTCTTTTGGATTGATTAAATATTTTCCTGAAGAAATGGCAGTTTACAGAGTGGGAAGCGGTGTTTGGAGCACAAAAAGCAATATAGAGCAGACTGTAAATGCCATGTTTTGCATGACGCTTTTAATGAGCCATTTTAAAAGCAACATAACTGTTTTTGAAAATTTAAAAAAACAATATGATAATTTTAAAGTCATCCTTTCAAAACCTTTTGAAGATAAAAAGAAATTGGAGCTTAATATAAAAGACCATACCTTTTTAGAAAAAAATATCAGCTTAAATTATTTATTAAAAATACTGAAAATTAAAATCTTAAAGAAACTAAAGATAAAGAATTAAAAAATTACTTCGATGTTTCGAAAAATAAAAAATTTTATTTACAAAAAAATCTTCAATTTCATAGCTGATCTCGAAGAATTTGAGGAGAAAAAAAAATGGTGGCAATTTACCTCGAATCCTAATATTAATATTCACGAATCTTTCAAAAAGAAAGAAACAAATATATTTAAGGGAAACGGAGTCTTATATGGGGATATTTCCATCGGTGAAGGATTTTCTTTACGAGACTATTGTAATATTTTGGTTTATCCAAATGCAAAACTTACAATAGGTAAAAGAGTTTTTTTTAATAATTTCTGTTCGGTTAATTGTTTAGAAAGTATAGAAATAGGTGATGATACCCTTTTTGGAGAAGGCGTGAAATTGTATGACCACAATCACTTAATCATTAAAAACACCAACATTAATGTCTCTAAAGATCAATTTTCTACTGCGCCCATTATTATTGGCAAAAACTGCTGGCTAGGAAGCAATGTTATTGTGCTTAAAGGTGTTACGATTGGTGATAATTGTATTGTAGGTGCGAACTGTATTATTCACAAATCTATTCCTGATAATACTATTGTTAAAAATAATCAAAATCATATATTAGAGACTTTAGTATGAGAAAAAAAATACTCTTTGTACTGCATGAAGCCACAAGATCTGGCGCGCCAATCCTACTTTTAGAATTGCTAAAAGAGATTCAGAATGCACGGAAGTACGAGGTAGATTTACTTATTCTGCTAAATGGAACAATGGCAAAAGATTTCACAGATCTTGTACCAACTGCTGTAAATATAAAACATTTTCAGCCTCGCCCTAATATTGTGACAAGAATACTAAGACGTTTTATTGTTTTAAAAAATGACTTACTGAGTCAGGAAGATTTGTATAATGCTGCCGTCGAGAAATTATCCTCAAAAAATTATGACTGTGTTTTTGGGATGACTGTCGCTACATTAAGTATTTTAGAAAAATTTAAAGCAAAAGGTCTAAAAACAATATTATACACTCATGAACTTCAGTTTGCATTAGAAAGTTTCTACGACGCCCATGATCTGTCTCGCAAAATATCTTCGTTAGACTCTATATTAGCAGGCTCTCAATCTGTAAAGGATTTTCTTACTCAAAGGTATAAAATCCCTGCCGGCAAAATTTCAGTTGCATATTCTTTCATATCAAAAGACAATGAGATAAAGACAAAAGCATCTGAACTAAGACAACAGTACAATATTTCAGATGATACATTTATCTTAGGAACCTTAAGCACTCAAGAATTAAGAAAAGGCAGCGAGCTAGTACCTTTGTTAGCAAAAAAAATAAAACAAAAAACTCCAAATCTTAAATTTAAGATTTTTAATATCGGTGGAAATGATTCAAATCCTTTTGTGAGATTTGCAAAAATAGATACACAAAAATTAGATGTTGAGGAAGAAGTTATTTTTGTTGAGAACACTAAAAATCCGAATGATTACGTTAACATTTTCGACTGTTTTTTACTCCCTTCAAGAGAAGATCCTTTTCCATTAGTAATGCATTTAGCTGCAGAGTTTAACAAGCCAATTGTTGGTTTTAAAGACTCTGGTGGTGTAGAAGAATTTTTGAATGGCACTAACTTGCTTGCAGATTATTTAGATATTGATCAATTTGCAGATATAATAATAAAAACTCACAATGATAAAATATTTCGTGAAAAATCGTTATTAAAAATTAAAGACAATGTTCATCAATTTTCAAAGGAAAATTCTATGATAACTATCTATAACGTAATTGACAATATATAATGCTTTCCATCATCATCTCATCCTACCAGCCCCAATATTTCGCTGCACTCGAAAAAAACATTGCGGAAACCTGCGGTGTGGAATTTGAAATAATCAAAATAGAAAACCCTGCTCTAATGGGTATTTGTGAAGCTTACAACAAAGGTGCCGAAAAAGCAAAATATGACAATCTGCTATTTATACATGAAGATATATTGATATCGACAATGAATTGGGGGAAACCTCTTATATTAAGCTTATCTGAAGCAAAAACAGGGATAATAGGAATAGCAGGCGGTACATACGTCCCGGCGGCTCCTTATGGTTGGTTTACTACAATGAATAATGCAAAAATTTCTATAATTCAACATAAAAAAGGAGGAAGTAAAATAGTAGAAAAGACCTTCGAAACTAAAAAAGAAAAAGTAATCGCAGTAGATGGTGTTTTTTTAGGTATAAAAAAATCTATCTTCAACAAATTTAAATTTGATGAAAATCTAAAAGGATACCACGGATATGATACAGAACTAAGCCTGCGTATTTCTTCACAGTATCAAAATTATGTTACTTCAGAGATCCTTATTGAACATTTTTCTCAAGGAAATCCTGATCATAAATGGTTGGAAAGCAATATCTATACAAGAAATAAACTTGGCAGTAATTTTAATATTACAATAAATAAAGATCTTGAATATCAGATGTATGAAAGATTTGTTCGTGATTATTTCAAATATCATCCTAAAAATCTTTTAACTCTTATTCAAATTTTAAAGTTTTTTCCCATATTTAAAATTGGTCGCAGAAAATATTTGCCACTTCTTAAATTTACTATTACACAATAATGAGTCGCCTTGCCATTGTTATCCCATACTACAAAATAGATTTCTTTGAAGAAACCTTACAATCTGTTGCAGCACAAAGCAACAGAGATTTTGTATTGTATATTGGGAACGATGCAAGCCCCGATGATCCCTTGCCACTCATTGAAAAATATTTGAGTGATTTCTCTTATTTTTATTTTGATTACAATGATAATTTAGGAGGAAAAAACCTGGCATTGCAATGGGAAAGAATTCTGGAAAATGTTAAAGAAGACTGGTTCCAGATATTAGGTGATGATGACATTATTTCAGAAAACTTTGTGGAAGAATTTTATAAAAATCTGCCTCAGATACAATATGAAAATATCTCAGCTATTAAATTTTCCCATAATATTGTAGATGAAAACAAAGCTATTTTACATTCCATAACAACTGAAGAAA
>NZ_JBBCQL010000269.1:0-5596 GCF_037149975.1 Chryseobacterium sp. VD8
GTGTATAGATCCAAAATTCAAACCATGGAATACACATTAAAAGCACCCAGATCAATAAAATTCCTTTTAAAATGGTCTTAAACTGCGATTTTAAAATCATTAAGAACAGATTCTGAATTTTCTGAACAATTGATTTTTCAATATTTTCAGGATTCAGTACCACAAGTTTTTCTGATATCGCATCAAACTCTCCATAAGAAAGTTCATTCGTAATGCCTCCATTAGGAACGGAATCCAAAATTCCGTATATGATGAATGAATAGATTTTATCTCCATACCGATTCACAAACATGGAAGCCATCCAGTTTTTCGGAAGGTCTATCATATCATTTTTAATGTGGTATGCTTTCGCTATATCAATGACTTTAACCTTTGCATTGTTATTTTTCTGACTGAGATCTTTAACCGCTTTTCTGAGATCTTCAATAAAAACTTTTTTAGACCGGTTGTCTTTAAAGATATAGTATGTACTGGAATTATACACCTGCTCGGAAATGGAATAACTGTCTTTCTTTAATGCAGAATACACTCCGCAAAATAATCCAATTTTTAAAGAAAAAACGATGTTGACAATAAAAATGGCAGGAATATAAAGTTTAACAAACCAGTTGTAGTATTTCTGTCTGCGCGATAAAGCTTTGTATTTTTTTAGGATGATGACCAAAAAGGAACTTATCAGCAAACCTAAAACAAGGAAAAGGAAGCAGAAAAGAACAATTTTTAAAGGATAGTTCTTTAAAACGTATCCTACAGTGCTGTATATTGTTTCCCAATGTATATTCTGCATCATCAGTTGGCGTCAAATGCTTCAAAAGCATCGGTGATATGTTCGATCATCAGATTTTTATTTTCGTCAGGAAGAACAGAAATGATATCAAATCGTACTTCCTGATTTTTATTGTATTCTTCCATGAAATAATTGGCAGCAGAAACAATCAACTTAATCTTTCGTTTGTTTACTGCTTCCTGTGGAAGATTAAACACATCGGTAGAACGCGCCTTTACTTCAACGACTACAATTAAACTATCTTTTTCGGCAACTAAATCCAGTTCTGCTTTTTGGTATCGAAAGTTTCTTACCAAAATTTTGTAGCCGTTTTTCTGTAAATATTCAGCGGCCAATTCTTCTGCTTTTTTACCAAAATCGTTATGATCTGCCATTGTTAAGATAAAGTGTTTGAGAGTTTTTGAGTTATTAAATATTTTATCTATCTATTAATTTTTCATAAACTTCGTCCAGCCATTCTGTTATATTTTCATGAAATTTTCCAAACAACAGTTCCTGTTCTGTTTTTAAAAATTGCTTTTTAAAAATGTAAGGACTTACATTAACCCAGAATTTAATTCCTTCAATGTAAAACTTATAATCTTCATGCCTTACATCAAGTGGGGTTTATTGTTTTTTTTCTTCTTCTGTTAATGGAGGATAAAAAGTTTTAATTTCAAAGTAGTGGAAAGAAAGCAAAGTCTCTAAATTTTCTTTTAACCTGTTTGGAAGAAAATCATTAAATACTGTTTCCTGTCTATAATTTTTAGAATTATTTTCATCTAAAGCTTCATTATCACGATATTTTTTATACCAATTAAACTTAAGGATATAATTGTAATCACTGTAAATTTCTAAATGTATTATTCGGATTTCATCATATAATCCCGGACTGAAACTATAATCCACTAATAAACTCCTCACACTAAAAACTCAATCTTAGTCTTAATCTTAACCTCCAGTCTCACATTCCCGCCAATAATCAACGGTCTGTTGTCTTTGATGTGTCCATTCGGAAAACCGAAAACTGTTGGGAAACTGTACTTTGAAATTCTGTCGGCAATTAACTTGTAGGCAAATTCATCAAAGCTTTCTTCGTATTGTTTATTTTCTTTTTCATCGCCCATATTGGTCATTCCGCCGATAATCAAACCTGAAATTTTATTAAAAACTCCGGCTAATTCAAGGCTCATGATCATTCTGTCGAGAGCATAAAAATTTTCGCCGATATCTTCAATGAAAAGAATTTTATCTTTAAAATCAAAGGAATATTTCGTTCCTAAAAGCGCATAAATCAAGGCTAAATTTCCACCGACCAACTGTCCTTCAACGTTTCCTTTTTTGTTGAACTGATGAGAGGAGAGGCTATATTTAAGGGGTTTTCCTTTTAAAACATCAAAAATAAGATCGTAGCTTTCTTCGGTAACGCCAAAGCTCGACGTTTTTACAGTCTGTCCGTGAATGGATGCAAAGCCTTTTTTCAGCAGATAACTCTGGATCACCGTATTGTCTGAGTAGCCAATGTACCATTTAGGATTTCTGGTAAAGTTTTTAAGATTAAGTTCCTGAATAAGATGCTGACAACCGTAACCGCCTCTTGAAGCCCATACTGCAGAAATTTCGCTGTCGTTGAGTGCCCAGTTCATGTCTTTTAATCTTTCCTGCTCCGTTCCTGCGTAATTGTATCCGTTTGCATATTTCGTGTAAAGATGTTCTCCCAAAACGGGTTCAAAACCTTTACTTTTAATTTTTTCAATTCCCTTTTCAAGCTGGGAAGATTCTACGGATCCTGCAGGAGAAATAATGGCTATTTTATCGCCTTTTTTCAGAGATTTGGGAAAGATAATTTTATTCATTTGTCTTTTTGTATTTTACTTCGGTTTTCTCTGCTTCTTCCAGTCTTTTATCAAACTGATTGAATTTTTTAAAGCTCTGCAAGAAGATAAAGAAACTGAATATAATGAGAATTCCGCCAACAATTCTTCTGATTCTGTTGGCTAATTTTTGGGTAAGTCTGTCATGAAACTGCTTTGCAAGGAATATTTTTACCAGATCGATAAAGAGATACGTTCCGATTACAATTCCGATGTATAAAATGAAATTACTGGTATCCGGATACTGATTTCTTACCGAAATAACGGTGACAAGCCAGAAAAGGATAACTCCGACATTCAGAAGATTAAAGAAAAAACCGTTAACGAATGTTTTAAAATAGTTCTGATTGATGAATTTTTCTTCTCCGGGAATATGCATCTTGGTTTTGGTAACCATCATCACAATTCCGTACACAAAGATCAGAATGGCGGTAATTCTGTAAAATCCGGGATGTTTATCAATGAGCGTTACAATATCTGCACTCGCATAATACGCTGCCAAAATGCACAGAAGATCTGCAGAAATAACGCCTAAATCCAGTGCTAAAGCATGTTTCGGACCTCTCGAAAAGCTGGTTTCAATTAAAAGGAAAAAAATAGGTCCTATAAAAACCAGACTCAGCATGAATCCTAAAACGATGGCAGATAATATAAGTTCAAACATTCAGTGGTGTTTTCAATGAAATAATTTCATCTATTTATACAAAGTTAGTTTTTATGTTGTAAAAAGCAAATAAGAAAAGCATCGGATCAATTAATACTTATCAAACTCATACAATTCATAATATTCTATAAGTTAATCTTTGTATTCCTGTCTCAATTTCGGGAAAACATAAAAAATCCATTGCTTAGAATAGATATAATGCGATAAAAAATTTCTTTTAAAGGAATAATATGATTCCAGATAGTTTTTCCACCTTTCATGGTATTTTTCAAGTGAAGAAAGAGATTCAGGATCATCTTTTCTGATCTTTTCATGAAGTTTTAAATAAATATTTTCAATTTCTTTTTTCCATGAATTTTCTTCAATTCTAAAATTATTAATTACATCGACATCAGATCCTTTACCGTCATCAAAACTTTTAATTCGGGTTAAAGCAGATTTCAGAGACGGACTGTACGGTAAGCTGTCTTTTATAAAATGAGACTGATTGCTCTTTTCAGTAACTATTTTCTGTTCATTTCTTTTGCATTCAATACATAATAGCAAACCCAGTAAAACAGCTACAGTATTCATATTTCTTATAAATCTAAAACAGTATTTTCCCATCAAATAAATTTTAAGTAAAATAAAAAAAACTGCAATCTCTTGCAGTTTCTAAATATAGTTCTTTGTTGTAAAATCTAATCCACAATCTTGAAATCCAATTGTTTTTGAATCAGGTTTGCTTTTATCACTTTGATCTGAACCTGATCTCCCAACTGGTATTTTTTACCATGTCTGTTTCCGTACACGGCGTGAGTTTTTGCATCATAAGAGTAAGAATCGTCGGTTAAATCTCTTAATTTGATTAATCCTTCCGCACCGTTTTCCGGAATTTCCACCCAGAAACCAAATTCCGCAACACCTGAAATAACTCCGTTGAAAGTTTCTCCCAAATGTTTTTCCATAAATTTCACCTGCATGAATTTTATCGAATCTCTTTCCGCATCTGCCGCCAGTCTTTCCATATAACTGCAGTGTTTTGCTTTTTCTTCAAGATCTGCCTTGTTCGGAGATTTTCCGCCATCAAGATAATGCTGCAATAATCGATGTGCAATTAAATCCGGATAACGACGGATAGGAGAGGTGAAGTGGCTGTAATAATCGAATCCCAATCCGTAGTGACCGATAGGCTCTGTAGAATAAACCGCCTTGCTCATACTTCGCATCGCCAGAGTTTCGATCATATTTTCTTCGCCTTTACCTTTTACATCGTGCAGTAATTTATTCAAAGATTCCGCAACTTTTTTGGTATTCGCCAAGTCCATTTTATATCCGAAAGTCGACACAAAATCTCTCAAAGATTCCAGTTTTGCCGGATCCGGATCGTCGTGAACCCTATAAATAAAAGTATTCTGTGAAATTTCTCCTCTCTTGTTCAGAGAAACAAATTCCGATACTTTCTTATTCGCCAACAGCATAAATTCTTCAATTAAGTGGTTGGAATCTTTGCTTATTTTAAAGTAAACTCCAACAGGCTCGTTGTTTTCATCCAGATTGAACCGTACTTCGCTTCTGTCGAAAGTAATTGCTCCGTCTTTGATTCTTTTCTGACGCATGATTTTCGCCAATTGATCTAAAACCAGAATTTCTTCTTTAAAATCGCCGTCTTTTCCTTCAATTCTTTCCTGTGCTTCTTCGTATGTAAATCGTCTGTCTGAATGAATTACAGTTCTTCCAAACCACTGTTTTTTGATTTCAGCTTTGTCATTCAGCTCAAAAACGGCTGAAAAAGTAAATTTATCCTCGTGCGGACGAAGCGAACAGACATCATTACTTAAAACTTCCGGAAGCATCGGTACAACACGGTCTACCAAATATACGGAAGTGGCTCTCTGGTAAGCTTCATCATCCAGAATTGTTCCCGGAACCACATAATGCGAAACATCCGCAATGTGAACTCCGATTTCCCAGTTTCCGTTGTCTAATTTTCTGATGGATAACGCATCATCAAAGTCTTTTGCATCTTTCGGGTCGATGGTGAAGGTTGTAATTCCACGCATATCCCATCTTTTTGCAACCTCTTCTTCATTAATGCTTCTGTCGATTTTATCTGCATCTCTTTCCACTTCTTCAGGGAATTCGTACGGCAGTCCATATTCCGCAAGAATAGAGTGAATCTCCGTTTCATGTTCTCCCGGAGCTCCTAAAACCTGAATAATTTCTCCCTCCGGATTTTTATCTCCCGGTCTCCATTCCGTCATTTTTACGATCACTTTATTGCCGTCTTCCGCACCTCCGAATTTTGGTTTA
>NZ_JBBCQL010000270.1:0-5564 GCF_037149975.1 Chryseobacterium sp. VD8
CCATATATTCTTTTTTAGGAGCGCATGCAGAACAGCTTCCTATCCTTAATCTTGCCGGTCCTATTACGGGGCTGCTTATCCAGCCTTTGATCGGAGCCATCAGTGATAAGACCTGGAGTCCGAGATGGGGGCGAAGAAAACCATTCTTTTTGCTGGGTGCAATATTCTGCAGTATTGCCTTGTTTTTATTCCCTTTCAGCTCATCGATTTGGATGGCGGCAGGACTTTTATGGATTCTGGATGCGGCAAATAATACGGCAATGGAACCTTACCGCGCCTTTATCGGAGACAAACTTCCCGAAGATCAGCAGACTTTTGGTTTCCAGATGCAGAGTCTTTTCGTTGGTGCGGGGATTACGCTTGCGAATCTTTCCTTATTTGTTTTTCAGAAATATTTAGGCGGAAATTCTGCAAACGGAGGAATTCCGGTGTGGGTTTATTATTCCTTCTTTCTGGGTTCTTTCTGTTCTATCGCTTCTGTGGCATGGTCCGTTTATAAGACACCTGAAATTCCTCCAACAGATGAGGAAATTGAAGAATTAAGAATAGCAAAGGAGAAAAGTACATTTTTCACACCTTTTACAGAGATCATTGTAGCAATAAGAGAAATGCCGAAAGTACTTTGGCAGCTGGCATTGGTTTATCTCTTCCAGTGGTATGCGCTTTTTGTCTATTGGCAATTTATTACACCCATGCTGAAATCTTCGCTGTACGGAATTTCTGAAGCTGATGAAACCAAAGCAAATGCAATAGTGGAAAGTGCCAAAAAAGGAGTCTCTGTTGTATCTTCCGACCTAAGCTGGGCACAAGGAATACTGCATCAGGTTGAGGTTGCTGTAGGACAAACGGGATTAATGAATGGTTCTTACAATATTGTTACCATGCTTTCCGCTTTGCTTCTGGTTCCTTTTGCTAAAAAATTTGGTTCTAAAAACACATATATATTTTGTTTGTTCCTTACAGGTTTAGGTATTATGACCTTACCTTTTATTAAAAATGAATATTTCATTTTGCTTCCTATGGTAGCATTGGGAATTGGATGGGCTTCAATGATGGGGTTACCGTATTCCATGGTTTCTCCATCTATTCCTCACAGCAAAAGAGGAGTTTATATGGGGGTTATCAATATGATGATTGTTATTCCGATGCTTATCCAGACTTTATCCTTTGGTTTTGTATTTAACAACTTTTTAGGAAACAATCCCTGTTCTGCAATTATTTTAGCCGGAGTATTGTTTGTTGTAGCGGGAAGTTGTGTATTCTTAATAAAACAGGATGTGACAAAAAATTAAAATTAATGTAAAATAGATCTTCATATAATTTGGTTAGGAAGCGCGCTGCAAAATTTTTGCAGCCGCTTTTTATTTGAATATAATACCTCTTATAATATTGAGAAATTTTTATGAAAGAAATAGGAGAGAGCCTAAGAATTAAGAAAAAGAAATAGGATATAATAAAATCGGTGTCAAACAACTCTTGTTTATAGGATTAAACTATTCAGGAAAGGCTCGGATAGTTTAGTTTAAATTTTTAAATAAGCCGTATTTAATCTCATAATTCATTTTTAGTTCTTAGTAAACGGAATATTATTATAAAATCCGATCTGGATCTGTCCTCGGTTTCTGTTTTCCTGAATCTGATTCATGTATCCCGCTTCAATTCGCATATTTTTATTAATGACATATCCCAAAGCTCCGTAAACTCTGTTTCTGTCGAAAACCGGACTGTCGAAATGAAGAAAAATTTCGTTATAAGCCGATGCGTAGAATGTTTTGGGCAGCATTTCCTTATTATTGATCGGAATATTAAATCCTAAAAAATAACGGAACCTCATCCTGAAATCCTCTTCCAGAAATCGTTCTTCCAGACGGTAACGATGCTGAATATTAAAACGTCCGAATTTCTGCTTTGTAATATATTGCTGAAAAATCCGGTGCTCTATATTTTCTGTTTTCTCTCCTTTCACGTAAGGCTGACTTAGAATAAAACCATAACCCAACAAAACATTGTTATTGTTTTCTGAGAGATCATAGCCGATTCCGATGCGGATTAACAGTTGCTCCAAGTCTCCTATTCCGTCGAAATTCCTGTACTGGATTTCGTTGTGAAAGTTCAGTTTTTTGCTGATTTTGTTATTCCCGAAATACATATACCAGGCTCCCAAATCACTTTTCTGAGCCTGTGAAAAAATTGCTCCCAATGTAAAAATTCCCAAAACAGCCTTTTTTAAAATATTCCTCATGTAGTTTTATTACTATTATCTATCGTTTTTAACAAATTTAATATTTTAAATCAATAATAGCAAACTGCATATTGTAAGCCGCTTATATTTTATTTGAGCATAAAAAACTTTTATTTAAGATGGAATAAGCATCAATAGTTTATAATGAGTCTGTAAAAGTTGTACTGCTTACGAACAGGATATAAAAAAACTGACAGAATTTGTCAGTTTTTAAAGTGTCTAAAATACTTTTAAGGATGCTGCTGCATTTTTGCAGGATCGTCATAATTTACCATCCAGTTGATCCCGAATTGATCGGCAAACATTCCGAAATAAGCTCCCCAAAATGTATCAGACATCGGCATCGTTACATTTCCGCCTGCAGAAAGTCCCGCGAATAATTTGTCCGCTTCTTCTCTGGATTCTGCATTAATGGAAATTGAAAAGTTGTTTCCCATCACCAGATGAGCGGCCTGATCGCAGCCTGCATCACTTCCCATTAAAATCGTTTCTTTAGAAATCGGAAGCGAAACGTGCATAATCTTGTCTCTGTCTTCTTCTTTTGTTTCCTGACCTTCCATTGGAGGCATTTCTCCGAATGTTCCGATATAAGGATATTCTCCGCCGAAAACAGATTTGTAAAAATCGAATGCTTGTCTGCAATTTCCGTTAAATGTTAGATAAACGTTTACTGTTGCCATAGATGTGTCTTTTTTATAGTTTAGTTTTAATTTTTAACTTGTCTAAGCTTTTTTACCACTAAAGATGTTGACACTTTAGTTTTTTAAGTTTAATGGAAAAAAGAGCACGTAAGTTAAAAAATCAAAGATTTTTTCTCTTTGCAGACTTTTGAAATACTTTAAATTCGATAAAGTCTTTTGTCTCTTTTGCGGTTAAATTTAAAATGAGTTTAAACAAACTTATTAAATAATAATTCCGTTTGAACTTTTTATCACGTAAGAGTTTAAAATGATTTTTAAACCTGATAAAAAGAACATTTTAGTTATTAAGAAACCTTTGATTCTGCTCTTTTGTGATAGTATTAAAAAGAATAAAACCTTATCTGTGCTGATCGATCAGGATCATATTTCCGTCGGGATCTTTCAGGTAAATATGTTCAGGACCGGAAGTGTTTTCATCGGCTTCCTTCTGTAATTCCAAACCCTGTTCTTTTAATTTTTTCTGTATTTCCCGAACATCATCGAAAGATTCAAGATTCTGTGCATTCTGATCCCAACCCGGATTGAAAGTAAGCATATTCCCATCGAACATTGCCTGAAAAAGACCAATGATATGATCTCCGTTTTTCATGATAAGATAGTTGTGATCGAGATTTCCAGCCATCTGGCTGAATCCTAATTTTTCGTAAAAATCCTTAGACTTCTGAAGATCTTTTACACTGAGACTGATTGAAAAAGCGCCTAAATTCATGCTTGTTTATTGTTTAATGCCAATTTATATCCTGCCAAAACCAATCCCCATACTGCAATTCCCAAAACCCAGAACCAGAAAGGAGTCGGAAGCATTACCATATTGTAAATGGTAAAAAAAGTAAAAATAACTCCACAGATGATTGCTGATGTCGGTTTTCCGTTGTTGGCAACTTTGGTGGAAATAAATCCCGCGAGCAAAGCTCCCAAAGCGTAACCGAGAATCACGATAAATTTCCCCATAAAAGGCAAATTTTCCACATACGCTCTGAATCCTTCAATATCATCCGGTCTTAAACCTGAAGGAAAAGGATACAGCGCATGACCGAGTCTTTCCATCAGCCAGACTCCGATTGATCCGGCGATCATTCCTGCGATTACCGCTAAAATTCTTCTTAACATAGTGATTACTGATTGTTCATTCTTGTTTTGAGATCAAGCGTTCCGTCATAGCTTTTCCAGTCGCCGACAAGTTCAATATACTGGGATTCCACTTTTTCAGTGTCTTTATTCCATTTAAAAGTATAAATGAATTTTCCTTTTAAAATGCCGGAATGCTTTCCTTTATTTTCTTCTGCCAGTTCATATTCTCCGAAAACGGTTCCTCTTTTTTTAGCATCCTTATATTTGGTAATAATGAATTTGCCTTCGAATTTAGCATAAGTTTTATCAACTAGAGTATATCCCGAAACAAAATATTCCTGATCGTTTTTCTTGTTCTGTTCAGAAATGTTGATTTTCAGTTTGATTTCCTGATTTTTATTTCCGATGGTTCCTGTGTACGCTTTGCTGTTATTGAGCCAGACACTGGAAATATCGGGCATCTGTGCAAAGATAAAATTGGAAAGAAGTACAAAAAGTAATAAAAGTTTTTTCATATTGTTTTTAGTTTTTTACACCCCGAATTGTGCAAGATGATGATTCAGATGTTTTGCAAACATATTGTTCCATTCCTGTGCTTTCAGTTTCCCGAAAGAAAAAGATTCTTTCCCGTCAAAAGCAGAAGCTCCCAACTGCTGTGTTTTCTGGATAAAACCGATGAGTCTTTTTTTCTCTTCTTCAAAGTTTTTATGATCCGAAATAATAAACTGAGGCCCAGTGGGTCCGTTCTGCGGATATGCTTTTTCACCGACAACTTTAGATTTTACAAAAGATTTAAGGATGAATTTTGCAATAGCTCCCGGCTTTTTATGCTTTTCCGGTTCGTAAACCATTTCGTAAGACACATTACAATGCGCCAACATCTGATCTACAGACATTTTTCCCCACAAACCTTTGGTTTCCGGCTTAAGATTATTAATCCTATCAATGTAATTTTGAGCATCTTTTGCATCAAAAACGTTTTCCATAGTTTAATTTAATTGTTAAAAAACAAATATATCAGTTTTTTTTCATCCTTTTTTATCATTTAATAAAAAGAATGCAATCCATTATAAATCATATTATTAATTGAATAAAATTTAATCTTAGGATAAGGAGTTGTGATCAGAGTTTTCTTTCTAATTTAAAAATTAAGAGTGATATTCAGAATTGGTGATAATAAATGTTTAGAGAAACCGTTAACCAGAGTAAAACTATAATTTTGAAAAATTCTGTTGCTTTTTTATTGCTTTTCATTTGTTCTTTTTACAATGCACAGGAAATGGAATTATGCAAATGTGATCTTTTAAAAAAATCCGAAGACAGCATCAGCGCCTTTAATGCAAAACATGAGTTTAAAGCGATTTCCAAAAAAGAAGCATTGAAGCCCAAGTATGATTACATTTCAGTTCAATATTTAAAAAAATAGGCAGTGACTTACAAAATTACACTAAATGTTAAAATTGGTATTTAATTTTGTTAAATATTGCGTTTTATCACTTGAAATATTGCATATATCATAATTTTTTCGTAAATTTATATTTCTTATTACA
>NZ_JBBCQL010000271.1:0-5552 GCF_037149975.1 Chryseobacterium sp. VD8
TGATGGAAGATTAGTTTACAGAAACTTACCGGGTCAGTATGAAAGACAAACAATTGCTGATTACAGAAACTATAGAGACGGAGACAGAATGTCTTCTCTAGACTATAGAACTGCATCAGATTCTGCTACTTCATATGATATGTACAATTCTCCGAAATCAAGATTTATCGTAGATGCACAAGGTAGAGTAGTACTTCAAAAAGACAGAAAAGAAAGAACTTCTGCTGTTACTAACGATGTAAGAGTAGTAAAAGGAGGTTCTTGGCAGGATACAGCATACTGGCTAGATCCGGGACAAAGAAGATACAAGTCTCAGGATAAAGCTTACGGATGGATTGGATTCCGTGTAGCTCAGGATGCGAGAGCAAATGATAAAGGTAGAACAAGAAGATAATATTTATCAAAATAATTTTCAAAAAACCCTCCGGAATTCTGGAGGGTTTTTTTATTTTTGAAGTATGAATATAGAACAGTTTTATCCTTTATTTTTACAATCTGAAAAAGTAACCATCGACAGCAGAAAAATCGGTAAGAATGATATTTTCTTCGCTTTTTCAGGAGAAAATTTTAATGCAGCAACTTTGGCTGAACAGGCAATTGAAAGCGGAGCTTTAGCCGTAATTGTTGAACAGAAGGAATTCGAAAATAAAGAGAAAAATATTTTCTTTGCTCATTCCACACTGGAATTTTTGCAGCAGCTTGCCATTTATCACAGAATACAACTGCAGATTCCTGTGATCGGCTTAACAGGAAGCAATGGGAAAACTACCACAAAAGAAATTATTCATGCTGTTCTTTCCGAAAAGTTTAATGTACAGTATACTATAGGAAATCTGAATAATCACATCGGAGTTCCTTTAACCATCCTTTCTATTAAGCCGGAACATGAAATGGCTGTGATAGAAATGGGAGCCAATCATCAGAAAGAAATCACCCTTTTAAGTTCAATTTCCCAACCCGATTTTGGCTACATTACCAACTTTGGTAAAGCACATCTGGAAGGTTTCGGAGGATATGAAGGTGTTATTAAAGGGAAATCTGAGCTGTACGACTATCTTAAAGATCATAAAAAAACGATTATTGTTAACGAAAATGATCCTGTTCAGGTGGAAAAAACTGAAAATTATTCCCCGAAAATTACTTTTGGAAAAGAAAATTCAGATTATCAGTTTGAATTATTCTCAGAAGAAAATTTTGTAGGTATTAAATATGATAACCGAAAGGCAGTTTCAAAACTGACCGGAGAATATAATTTTACCAATCTTTGTGCAGCAGTGAGCTTGGGACTTCATTTCGGGATTGATTTTGAAAAAATAAAAAATGCCATTGAAGAGTATGCCCCAACCAACATGCGCTCCCAGGTTGTTAAAAAAGACGGAAGAACACTGGTTTTGGACACTTACAATGCCAATCCGAGTTCTATGAGCGCTTCTTTGCAGAATTTCATCACTTTTGAGGGTTCAAAAACTATTATAATCGGCGATATGCTCGAGTTGGGTGATGAAAGTGAAAAAGAGCATCAGAATATTTTAAATTTAGCTCAGGAATTAGGTTTTGACCAGATTATCACAGTCGGAAAGAATTTTAAAAAGGTAAATTCTTCGGAAACAGCTTTTGAAAGCACAGCCGAATTAACAGAATATTTAAAACTTAATAAAATTCTTTCAGAAAATATATTATTAAAAGGTTCCAGAGGAATTGCTCTCGAAAAATCAATAGACTTTATTTAGTCTTCATATTTCGGAATTCTTCCACAATCAGTTTAATATTTTTGAATGTGCTTGGAAAAACCTCATCTTCGATCTGAAGAGCGTTTTTCCAGGCAACTTCTGTAATTCCTTCTTCAATCTGAGGTTTTGAAGTATCTTCCCCATAGAAATTCATTTCAAACCAATGCGTGCATTTTAAAACCTTATCGCCGTTTCTTTCAACATAAATATGGTACGTTGTATTGATGAACTTCACCAGTTCTACATTCGTAAGCCCGGTTTCTTCTTCAATTTCCCTTACCGCAGACTCTTCACGAGATTCGCCTTTCTCCATTTTCCCTTTCGGAAGATCCCATTTACCTAACCTTTTGATGAAAAGGATTTCACCCGCAGAATTATTTACAATACCGCCCGCAGCTTCTATAATTCTGAATAATTTCTGAAATTCTGACCAGATTTCATAGATGTTTTCACCAAAAACATTCAATTCTTTTACCGATGTATTTTCCAGAAGATCCAAAGCGATTTCCAGGCTTGTGACGTTTTCGTATCCAAGCGTTTTTTCTAAGTTTTCAGATTGCTTAGACAACAGTAATTTTTTTTCGTTCACAAAAACTTTATACATATATTTGTAAGAATTAAGAATTTAAATACAAAAATAAAAAATGAATTTAGAAGGACGAAAGATTATTGTTAATAAATCATCTAAAGACCTGGTAGAAATCCTGAAATCGCCAGAAAATTACAAAGATTTCATGCCGGACGGTCTTCAGAAATTTGAAACGAGAGAAAATGGATTTAAATTCGGATTGCAGGGAATGCCGGAAATTGCTCTGAAAATTGAAGAAGTTACTGATGAAAAAGCAGTGTTGAAGTCTGCAAGTTCAAGCTTAGATTTTTCTTTAACAGCGGCTTTAAATCCTCTTAATGAAAATCAGACCGAAGTTCAGATGTTATTTGAAGGAAAATTCAATCCATTTATTAAAATGATGGTGGAAAAACCTCTTCAGAATTTTATTAATACACTTACCGATAAGATCGAAGTTTATAAATAAATGAAAACCTTCAGCAATGAAGGTTTTTTTGTGCTTTAAACAATAATTCCCGAACTGTGATCCTGTGAGCTTCCCGTCGCTGAAGACAAAACATTAATTTCATTATTATACCGGAGAACTCCCATGAATGCAAAGATTAAAGCCTCTTTGAAATCAATAATCTCTTTTTCCGGAATGATGATTTCAGCATTCGTTTTGGCTTTTATTTTTTCAGTGAAGTATTGATTATAAGCTCCGCCACCTGTAAATAAGACACGCTTAAGTTGGTAATTATTGAATACTTTTGAAATCTGTTCCGCAGTATGTTCTGTAAAAGTTGCCATTACATCTAAGGTTTCAATATCTTCAAAAAGAGGGAAAATATTTTCGTTGCACCATTCAATTCCTAACGATTTTGGATGAGACTGGCTGTAAAAATCCAACGAATTTAATTTAGACAATAAATCTTCATTAATTCTTCCTCTTCTTGCTAAATTTCCGTTTTCATCGAAATTTTTGTTGAATTTCTGAGCTAATTTATTCAGAATAATATTGACCGGAGCAATGTCGAAAGCGATTCTTTTGTTCTGAATTTTCATGGAAATATTAGAAAATCCGCCCAGATTCAGACAGGCATCGTATTCCGAAAACAACAGTTCGTCACCAATCGGGACGAGAGGCGCGCCGTTTCCACCCATCAAAACATCCTGACTCCTAAAATCGTAGACCACAGGTAAATTTGTTTCGAGTTTAACCGCTCTTCCGTCGCCAATCTGTAAAGTGAATTTTTTCTGAGGCTGATGAAAAACCGTATGACCATGAGAAGCGATGAGATCAACTGTTTTTATCTGATGCTTTTCAATAAAACTTTTAACCGATTTTCCTAAATAAAAACCGTATTCTGAGTTCAGTTCCAGCAGTTCTTCTGCAGAAAGATAAATAGATTTTCTAAGCTTATCTTCCCAGTTTTTAGAGTAGGGAAGTGTTTCTGCTTTCAGTATCTGGAATGTCCATTCATCCTGTTTTTCAAATCTGGCAAAGCAGATATCCAGTCCGTCTAAACTTGTTCCGGACATCAATCCGATTGCATGGAAAACCATCTGATTATTTTTTGTTTTGAGATATTTCAGGCGCGGCAAAATCTCCTGAATTCTGGAAGAAAACATATTCGGAAAAATCATCTTTTGCACGCATTCCGTGTGCGCCAATCAGCGTACTTCCGTCTTTTCTCGTTACGTATACCGTATCTTTTGTATAAATATTTTTCTTTACCTGATCCCAGTAAATACTCTGCATGGCAAATTTATCGCCTTCATTGGTGGTAATTCTTACGTTTCCTTTCGCTTCGTAAAACTTTTTATAATCGTAGAATTTAGCATATTTAGCTTTAATGGTTCCGGGAATTTTCGGTTTCTTCTTGTCGAAAAACTGAATGTCAATTCCTTTTCTTGCAACCGTATAAGGACTGTCGATCAGTTCATATTTTTCGATGATTGGTGCTTTAGCTCTCATTGTTACAAACCCCGAATCTCTCTGGATGATGTTTGCATTATTAATGATCTGAGAAGGAAAGTTTTTACTCTGCTTACCTTTATTTTTCGTAAGATCTTCTTCACAGGAAGTTATAGCAAAAAATATAGCACAACTAAAAAGGTATGCTATATTTTTTTTGTATGATATGTTTCTAAAAAACTTCATTTTAGTTGTATAAAGTCTTTCTGAACCACTTATCCGCAAAATTGAAACCAACTCTCAGGTTTACAAAGTTTTGGTTGATCAGGTTGTTTTTAGTAGTTCCTCTTTTTCCGATTTCCAGTCCAAGTTCAAGACCGCTCATTCTTGTTATGCTGCTGTTTTTGAATGGAAGAAGTACTCCTGCAGAAACTCCGAACTTATTGATGTTCTGTCCTGCGATCTGAAGACTTCCTTTCTCATAAAAAGCGCCGTATCTGTAAACAACTCTTGAAAAATAGCTTCTGAAATTATTAAAATTCGGCAGGTACCATCCTCCTGCAGAAATTCTGTAGGAATCCTGAAGATCAAGCGTACTTCCGAAATAGCCAATGCTCGCACCTTTTTTATAATCTCCCTGAAGAGAAAGGAACCATTTGTTCTCTTCTCCGTATCCTACTCCGATAGAAGCCTGTAAAGGCAGAAGGTTTTTAGAGTTTGTACTTTTCTGGTCGATGATGCTTTCATTACTTTTTACAGTGGCAGCGGCATCAGAATAGAAGTAGGTACTGTTTACGTAATCGCTCGTCATATTACTTGTATTTCCGAAAGTAGTAGTCGCCCCTATGGTAAGCTTTCTGTCTGTACTCGTATTCAGATTCTGGTAACTTGCTCCTAAGGTAAAGTTAAAATTGTGGATGCTGTTTTTGGTTTCATATCCGTTAATTAACTCTGCATTGGAATAAGCCAGTTCATTCAGGTCATAAAGATTTCCGAAGTAGTAATTCGCTCTTGCTCCAACAGCAAGTTTATCGTTCACTTTATATCCTAAAGCCATTTGTACCGTATTCAGTGTCCCGCTTCCTTTAAATCTGTTGGCTCTTATATTGCCGGAGGATAATGTATCTCTGTGGATAATATCGTAGCTTTTTGAGCTGTACGGCTGATAAGAAAACCCCATCTTCAGTTTGGGAGACAGAGGAAAAGCAATTGAAATATTCGATAAATACGTAGAATGTTTGGTAGACTTCGTATTGTTATAGTTTGTTTTAAAGTAATTGTTTTCGTTGGTAGCTTCCAGCTTGATACTTGTAAGCTCGAAATTAGCATTGTTTGCAGGGTTTGCAAAATTGAAATT
>NZ_JBBCQL010000272.1:0-5463 GCF_037149975.1 Chryseobacterium sp. VD8
TGAAACCTGCAAGAAAAGTATTGGACTCATCTACTTTCGTTAATAAACCAGGTACGAACATCAATGCCTGAGCAAAGATAATCGGCATTACGCCGGCTGCATTCACTTTCAATGGAATCCACTGTCTCGCTCCCTGCATAAGATTTCTGTTTACACCTCCTCTTGCCTGAGCTCTGCTTACATACTGAATAGGGATTTTTCTAACAGCCACGGATAATACCACAGCTAAAAGAACAACCAACATCCAGAAAATTACTTCAATAAGGATCATGATAGATCCCATACCTCCTTTTCCGTTCTGCACTGCCATTTCCTGAACGAATGCTTCCGGTAATCTTGAAAGAATCCCCACCATAATAAGGATAGAGATACCGTTTCCGATACCTTTGTCGGTGATTTTTTCACCTAACCACATTG
The DNA here is from genome assembly GCF_037149975.1 of Chryseobacterium sp. VD8. Lineage (NCBI taxonomy): Bacteria > Pseudomonadati > Bacteroidota > Flavobacteriia > Flavobacteriales > Weeksellaceae > Chryseobacterium > Chryseobacterium sp. VD8. Next base: position 418 of record NZ_JBBCQL010000272.1, read on the forward strand.
CGAATACTGAACCCGCCACCAAGATTACAATACTTGGTAACCAGAACATAATAGAATTTGGCTCTACATAATATGCAGATGAGAACTGAGCATACGGTAAAAACAACTGAGTGATCGATGTTAAATAAGAAGGTGCCTGTACAAGACAAACTCCGATTGTTAACCATCTTGTGATCTGGTTCAATGTATTTCTACCAGACTCTCCATCTTTCTGAAGCTTCTGAAGATAAGGAATAGCCATTCCCATCAACTGAACAATAATAGAAGCAGAAATATAAGGCATGATACCTAACGCCATTACGGAAGCGTGGCTGAAAGCTCCCCCCGTAAACGACGAAAGCAAGCCAAGGAGACCTGCTCCTTGCTTGTTACCGCCTTGATTTTTATAATGCTCTAAGAGATCTCCTACTTCCGCAAGGTTAATTGCAGGTAATGAGATATAAGATGCGAATCTATACACAAGGATAATTCCTAAAGTAAAGAGAATTTTATCTCTTAGTTCTTTAAGACTCCAAATATTTTTGAGGGTTTGTATAAATTCTTTCATTAGTGATTATTATAAGGTAATTGCTTTTCCACCTGCCTTAGCGATAAGCTCTTCAGCAGATTTAGTGAACTTGTCAGCAGAGATTGAAACCGCAGATTTCAATTCTCCTCTACCCATAATTTTCACTAATTCGTTTTTAGTAATTAAACCATTCTCAATCATAACTTCTCTTGTAATATCTCCTGTGATAGATTTATTTTCAATTAAAGTCTGGATTGTATCCAGGTTTACTCCTCTAAACTCTTTTCTGTTTACGTTTTTGAATCCGAATTTCGGTAATCTTCTTTGTAAAGGCATCTGACCTCCTTCAAAACCGATTTTCTGAGAATAACCAGCTCTTGCTTTCTGTCCTTTGTGACCTTTTGTAGAAGTACCACCTTTTCCGCTACCTTGTCCTCTACCAATTCTTTTTGAATTGAAAGTAGATCCTGCAGCTGGCTTTATGTTGTTTAAATTCATTTTAAAATTATTTTAAAAATTATTTTTGAACTTCAAGTAAGTGACTAACTGCAGCTATCATTCCTAAGATAGAAGGAGTAGCTTCGTGTTCTACAACTTGGTGAAGTTTCTTAAATCCTAATGCTTCAAGCGTTCTCTTTTGGGTTTTTGTTCTTCCAATAGCGCTTCTTACTTGCTTTACTTTGATTGTTGCCATTGTTTTATATATTAACCGTTAAACACTTTACTTAGAGAAACTCCTCTCATTCTAGCGATTTCTTCAGGTCTTCTGATGTCCAATAACGCTTTGAAAGTAGCTTTCACTACGTTGTGAGGGTTAGAAGATCCTTTAGATTTTGAAAGGATATCGTGAATACCAGCAGACTCCAATACCGCTCTTACCGCACCTCCGGCGATAAGACCTGTACCGTGAGAAGCAGGTCTTAAGAAGATATCTGCACCTCCGTATCTGGCTGTAGTCTGGTGAGGGATTGTGTGGTTCATTACAGGAACTTTCACAAGGTTTTTCTTAGCGTCTTCCACTGCTTTAGCAATTGCAGAAGCAACCTCTTTAGATTTTCCTAATCCGTAACCGATAACTCCATCTTCGTTACCTACAACTACGATAGCAGAGAATCCGAAAGCTCTACCTCCTTTAGTTACTTTTGTTACTCTGTTAACAGCTACGAGACGATCTTTAAGTTCTAATCCTCCCGGTTTTACTCTTTCTATATTATCTAGTCCTAACATATTTTCCGAAATTTAATGATTAGAATTTAAGTCCACCTTCTCTCGCACCATCAGCAAGAGCTTTTACTCTTCCATGATATACGAATCCGTTTCTATCAAATACAATATTTTCGATTCCTGCAGCAATAGCTTTAGCAGCAATAGCTTTACCTACAGCAGCAGAAACTTCAGTCTTAGTTCCGTTAGCGTCAACTCCTTTCTCTCTTGAAGAAGCAGAAGCCAAAGTTTTTCCACTGTTATCGTCGATTAACTGAGCGTAAATTTCCTTATTACTTTTGTATACAGATAATCTTGGCAATTCAGAAGATCCGGAGATTTTTCCTCTTACTCTTCTTTTGATTCTTATTCTTTTTTCTAATTTACTTAATGCCATAATACTTATAATTTATTAAGCAGATTTACCAGCTTTACGTCTAACAATTTCTCCTACGAATCTTACCCCTTTACCTTTGTATGGTTCAGGCTTTCTGAAAGAACGGATCTTTGCAGCTACCATCCCTAGAAGTTGGTTGTCGTGAGACGTTAAAGTAATAATTGGGTTTTTACCTTTTTCAGTCAATGTATCTACTTTTACTTCGTTTGGAAGTTCAAGCACGATACCGTGAGAGAATCCTAAAGCCAACTCAAGTTTTTGACCTGCGTGAGAAGCTCTGTATCCTACCCCTACTAATTCCAGTTTCTTTTCGAAACCTGTGTTTACACCAACAATCATGTTGTTGATTAACGCTCTGTATAAACCGTGAAGCGCTTTGTGTTGTTTAGCATCAGATGGTCTGTTTACATTCAGTTCTCCATCTTTCTGTTCTATAGTAATTCCTGCTGTAAGCTCCTGAGTAAGTTCTCCTTTAGGACCTTTTACAGTTACCACACCATCTTTTTCAGTGATTGTAACTCCTGCTGGAACTGTTATAATTGCTTTACCAATTCTTGACATTTTCCTGTGATTAAAAATTAATAAACATAGCAGATTACTTCACCGCCTACTTTTTCTTCTCTAGCTTTCTTGTCAGTCATTACTCCTTTAGAAGTAGAGATGATAGAAATACCCAAACCGTTTAGTACTCTTGGAAGTTCTCCTGAACCTTTGTACTGTCTCAAACCTGGTCTAGAAGCTCTTTGAATAGACTTGATAGCTGGTTTGTTGGTTTGTTTGTCGTACTTTAAAGCGATTTTAATCGTACCCTGAACAGCGCTATCTTCAAACTTGTAGTTTAAGATATACCCCTGATCGAATAAGATCTTAGTAATCTCCTTTTTGATTTTCGATGCAGGAATTTCCACCACTTTGTGGCCTGCGCTTTGTGCGTTCCTTACTCTTGTTAGGAAATCTGAAATTGGATCTGTTACCATTTTTCTTTTATAAATTATTGGTTAAAGAACAATCAGTATTGTAAGGACTTGAAGAGTAAAATATCAGACCTCAGAAATCCCGGTCTGATATTTTTATCTTTAGTATCCAGACAACTTAATTGTCCCGATTTTTAATTAGTAATTATTACCAACTAGCTTTTTTAACTCCCGGGATAAGACCGTTGTTTGCCATTTCTCTGAAAGTTACTCTGGAAATACCGAACGTTCTCATGTATCCTCTTGGTCTACCTGTTAGTTTACATCTGTTGTGTAATCTTACAGGAGAAGCATTTTTAGGCAATTTTTGAAGTCCTTCGTAATCACCAGCTTCTTTAAGAGCCTGTCTTTTAGCAGCGTATTTAGCAACTAGTGCTTCTCTTTTGCGCTCACGCGCTTTCATTGATTCTTTAGCCATTTCTTAGTTCTTTTTAAATGGTAAACCGAAGTGAGTTAATAATGCTTTTGCTTCTTTATCTGTTTTCGCAGTAGTAACAAAAGTGATGTCCATCCCCTGGATTTTTTTCACTTTGTCGATTACGATCTCAGGGAAAATGATCTGCTCAGTGATCCCTAAGTTGTAGTTTCCTCTACCGTCGAAACCATCAGCCTTGATTCCAGAGAAATCTCTGATTCTTGGCAAAGCAGAAGAAGTTAATCTGTCTAAGAACTCATACATCTTATTCGCTCTAAGAGTAACTTTAGCACCTACAGGCATTCCTTTTCTCAATTTGAAAGCAGCTTCGTCTTTCTTAGAGATTGTACCTACAGCCTTCTGACCAGTGATGTTCGTTAATTCTTCAACAGCATAATCGATGATTTTTTTGTCTGCTGTAGCATCTCCTAAACCTTGAGATAAAACAATTTTCTCTAATCTAGGTACCTGCATTACAGATTTGTATCCGAATTCTTCCATCATTGCAGGAACAATCGTTTCTTTATATGCTTTTTTGGGTCTTGCTATATATTCCATGTGTTATTTAAAATTATAAAGTTTCACCCGTTTTTTTGTTGATTCTTACTTTCTTATCTCCTTCGATTTTGTAACCTACTTTGATAGCTTTTCCGTCTTTTCCAACTAAAGCTACGTTTGAGATATGAATAGAAGCTTCTCTTTCAACGATTCCTCCTTGAGGATTTGAAGCTGAAGGCTTAACGTGTTTTTTAACGATATTAAGTCCTGCAACAACTACTCTAGGGTCTTTTCCTTCTTTTTTGATCACTTCAATAACTTCACCTGTACCACCTTTAAGACCTTTCTTACCAGTAGTTACGATTACGTTATCTCCTCTTTTTATTTTTAACTTTGACATTTTTTTACAATTTTAAATATTAAAGTACTTCAGGAGCTAATGAAATGATTTTCATATATTCTTTGTCTCTCAACTCACGAGCAACTGGTCCGAAAACACGAGTTCCTCTCATTTCTCCCGCTGCGTTTAGCAATACACAAGCATTGTCTTCGAATTTGATGTATGAACCATCTTTTCTTCTTACTGCTTTTTTAGTTCTTACTACTACAGCTTTAGATACCTGACCTTTCTTAGCGTTTCCTGATGGTGTAGAATCTTTGATAGTAACAACGATTTTATCACCAACTGAAGCATATCTTCTTCTGGTTCCTCCCAGAACTCTGATAACCAATACTTCTTTAGCACCTGTGTTATCAGCAACTTTTAATCTTGATTCTGTTTGTAACATTATTACTTAGCTTTTTCAATGATTCTTACTAATCTCCATCTCTTGTTCTTGCTCAAAGGTCTAGTTTCCTGGATTAAAACTGTATCTCCTTCTGCGCATTCGTTGTTCTCGTCGTGTGCAGTATATTTTTTCGTTTTTAATACGAATTTACCGTACATCGGGTGCTTTACTCTCGTAGTTTCACTAACAACAATAGTTTTTTCCATTTTATTGCTGGAAACCACTCCGATTCTTTCTTTTCTTAAATTTCTATCCATTTTAAA
>NZ_JBBCQL010000273.1:0-5451 GCF_037149975.1 Chryseobacterium sp. VD8
TTTAATATTATCATCTGGATCTAATACACAGACAGTAGATGTAAATACACAAATTCTGCCAATTATTTATACATTTAGTAATGCTTCAAATGTAGTTGTAAGTGGTTTGCCTTCAGGAGTTACAGGAGTTATAAATAACAATACTCTTACAATTAGCGGAACACCAACGGCTGTAGGTACATTTAATTATTCTGTCGCTACAAATGGAGGATGTGGACAGATAACACTAAACGGGAAAATAGATGTTACAGCAGTAAGAGATTGGCGATTAGCTCCCAACAGTTATATTTTTGATCCTAATCTTAATAATGACGGATTTTATATTCCTGTGAAGAAAGCCTACGCAATGTGGAAAGATCAGAATGGGTTGCTGAATGATGCCACAATCCTTAATGGTACACCAACAGCAGAGGTTTACTGGGAAGATGTTGCCGGTCTTATCCGCTCTTCAAATTATAGCCTCTCAATGGAAGGATTCGGTGAGGATGCAAAAATTAAGGTAGAGATAAATAAAGCAAAAGGTGAAGGAAATGCTCTTGTAGCATTTAAAATTAATAATAAAATTGTTTGGAGCTGGCATGTTTGGGTTACAGACGATCCATCAAATGGTGTAACCTATGGAAATGTTAGAGCGGGTGTAGAGACAGCAAGTTATTTAGAAAATGGGGTTGTAAAGAAATTTACTCCAAAGTGGATGGACAGGAATCTTGGTGCTACAAATAAAGATTTTACAGGGTATAACTGGGATAAATCAGGTGGTTTAATGTATCAATGGGGAAGAAAAGATCCTTTTCCGGCCTTTGAATATAAAGATAACTCAAAATATGAGGTTAGTGGAACTATAGGTACGAAAAAACATTTGTATGATTATACGGGAAATGGTACAACGGACAAGATAACAAGTATGCAGAGACCTTATAGTGACATTAATAGCAATATTAAATATTCAGTAAATAATCCTTTAGACCTTATTTTTACAAATGTAGTAGCCGGACATGCGTGGTTTGTTCAAAACATAGGTGCTGATAATGCCACAAGAAAGAAATCTGATCTTTGGGGAGATAATTCTCAGCTTGCTACCAATACAGCGGGAAGTACTGTCAACACCTACAAACCAAAAACTTCCTATGATCCTTGTCCGAATAACTGGAGAGTACCATCTTACATAAACAATACATTTGCAACAACAGTTAGCAATACTTTCTCTCCGTGGGGAAGAGATTCCGGCAGCCCGGCCAATGATTTAGCATCTTTTGTTAATACTAAGCCAACCACAATTAATCAGGCTTTAAACGGAGTAAAAATTTATCATAACTTAGGTATAGATTTTACAAACACCTATTCAGGAAGTTTTCCAAGAAATATGGGAATTTATCCGGGTAATGGCAAATATGTAGTAGGCTCTACCGGTGATTTTTATCATCAGGATCCTCACGAAATTATTGTTCAGTCTGCTACAGTTGCTGCTTCATCCACTCCTTATTCATACTTTTTTTATGCTTATGGAGATGCTGGACAATTTACGTCAAAACCTGATGCTACATTATATCCTAATATGATTGGTAAATATTATACCCATGCATATGAATCTATAGGCTTGTCAGGAGCTATGGCGTGTCGTTGTGTAGAAGATAAATATGCGAAAGGATATGATTTCCCGACCAGTTTCTTTACTAATGTAGCGAATGTAAATTATACGGAAGGACTTAAAGATCCGAATACATATTTGGTTACTAGAGCAGCTACAGAAAGGGAAATAAAAATCCCGATTAGTAAAGCGTTCTCTGTTTATAATCAATACCTTTCAGATCATGGAATGCGTGATTTCAGTAGTCTTAAAGTAAATGTTTATTGGGCAGATAACAGATCTTTAATCTCTAATATCAAAGTAATTAATGCTCCGACTAGCAAGGAAAATATAAAGGATGCCTACATCTCGGTAAAAGTAGCTCCGGATCAATCAGGAAATGCAGTAGTTTCATTACATAACGGAAGTGTTTCTGCTCCTGCTTACTGGAGTTGGCATATCTGGGTAACCAATACCAATGTGGATGAAGTTGCTTATCAGACAGAAGATGTATTATTACCTTCTAATGCCAATTATGCGAATTTTACAAATTCCGGAGCTCAGCCAATGAAAAATATCTTTATGGATAGAAATCTTGGTGCAGCAGATGCTTTTCCAAATGTCGCCAATCCAGAGTCTGTAACACCGGCAGAATTAACAATGATTAATAACTCTGCTGGAATGCAGTATCAATGGGGCAGGAAAGACCCTATACCAAGCTTTATTACTCCCGGTGTAATTGTCTCTAATGGAATGGCAGCTACAGGAAATTACAGTATCTGGACTTCATCCGGACCTGATGCGAATGGAAATTTGTATCCCTCATCATTTTCTGAACTTACAGGAAATGCCTATGAAAATACTTACATCAGGCGAAGAGATACAGATTATGGTAATGTAGGAATTACTAAGGCAGAAAAAATAATGAATAATCTGAAATATGCTTCAGAAAACCCTCTTGCTTTTATGGTTCCTGGTACAAAATATACAAACCGGTCAAGTCTCAATTCTTTTTATGGTCAAGACTGGCTGTATTCTACTCCTAACCAAATGATGGACAGATGGGGGCATGCTACCTCTAAATCTGTATTTGATCCTTGTCCTGCAGGGTGGAGAGTTCCGGATACGTCCAATGGAGTCGTAGATAATGATCCGAATGATCCGAATCATTTAGATGACAATAAAGGAAGCTCCCCATGGTATAATGGCTTTTATAAAAAGAATGCATCGATAGATCCGTTTAGAATTCATAGTATGGGAATTGTACAGGAAATGGATTTTGAAATTAAAAATCCAACAGATATTTATAATGGAGGTGTTCCTTATTACTTGGGTAATACTGTTAAAAATACAAGCACGGTCTATGGATATCAGTTTGGCATTTCTGATAATACAGGTAACCCGAACCTGAAATATAAAATAGGAAACTATCCCGTAACAGGATTGAGAGGTTTTAGTAATAATGATGCCATTTCTGCGGCTATGAAATTAGGTATTTCAGGAGTGTGGACAGCAACATTAAGATCTGCTAACTCTTATGGAACTGCCTATAATATGGCTTTTCTGACAAACAGTCTTACCTCGTCCAAGCTTGTATCAATGAATGATTCATTTATTAATCATCCGATGAATGCGATGAATGTGAGATGTGTAAAAGAGGAATCAAAATTCGGGCAATTGTTAGGAGTAGCTTCTAATACGGGAATTGCAGCAACAACAAATCGCACAGCAAAAAATACTTCCGGAAAAAATCCAGATATAAAAGCAGATATTACCATAGATGTATATCCAAATCCTTTTAACAGCTTTATTACGGTTAAAGGGGAAGATCTGAAATCTTATGAGCTGTATGATATTTCTGGTAAACTCCTTAAACAAGGAAACTTATTGCAGAAAACAATTAATACGAATGACTTAATTAAAGGTGAATATCTGTTAAAAATAATAACGAATAGGAACATAATAAAGGTTAAGAAAATCATGAAAAATTAAATTAGTACGAAGAGGCTGTCTCAAAATTGAGGCAGCTTTTTTTTTTTCAGACATCCAAAATTTCATTTCCCATCTTTTCCCTATTTTTGTCTAATTCCAAATTTCAATGAAAAGAATAATCCTCATCGAAGACGAAACCAGTGTGGTATCCTTTATCAAAAAAGGGCTGCAGGAAAGCGGATACGAAGTTTCTGTGGCTTTTGACGGTAAAACCGGAGTACAATTGGTGCAGTCGAACGATTTTGATCTGGTCATACTCGATATTATGCTGCCGGAAATGAACGGTTTGGAGGTCTGCAAAGAAATCCGGAAAACCAATCAGAATGTTCCGATTCTCTTCTTAACCGCTTTGGGAACTTCAGAGAATATTGTTTTGGGACTGGAAAGCGGAGGAGACGATTATCTCGTAAAACCGTTTAAATTCATAGAACTTGTTGCGAGAATTAAATCTTTATTAAGAAGAAGCAATAGTGGAAATCATTATGAAAGTACTGAAGATGAAGAAGATAATGAATATGTATATCAGTTTTCAGATTTGGTTTTAAATGATTATACCAAGAAAGTTACGCGCGCGGGCGAAGAAATTTCACTTACTTCCACAGAATACAAGCTGCTTTTATATTTTTTAAATAATCCTGAAAAAGTCATTTCGAGAACAGAAGTTTTAGAAGCGGTTTGGGGCGTGAATTATGAACTGGGAACCAACGTTGTAGATGTGTATGTAAATTATTTGCGAAAGAAGCTCGACAATCAGGAAGATAATAAGCTGATTCATACAGTAATAGGAATGGGATATGTGCTGAAAAAATCTTAAAGATGTTTAATAAAGTTGTCACAAATCAGACCAAAACAATGGTGCTTCTAATGTTGGTTTTTACCGCCATCATATTGCTGTTCAGTGGATTGGTGTATTTTTCAATTGTCAACTTTTCACATCAGAGATTTTATGAACTGCTGAAAATCCGTACCACCACCATTATTCAGATCGAAAAAGGCAAAGATAATCTGGATCTTCCGGAAAATTATATTCTGAACGGATTAAACGATGAAGAGCTTCCGATGGAACGGGATTATGTTTTTGCAATTCCGTCTGACTCAAACTTTAAGAAAATTTCGGATGAGGTTCATATTCCGGACTATTTTTTTAAAAGCATTGTAAAAAAAGGCGAGGCGAATTTTAATGACAAGGAGTTTTACTACATCGGGCAAACTTTTAAGCATGATAATAAAAATTACATTGCCATCGCATCCGCCAAAAACCATTATGTGGTTTACTATCTCGGTTTTTTAAAAAGAACCCTGATTACCTGCATCGTTCTTTCACTGTTCTTCAGTATGATCTTTTCTTTTTATTTATCAAAAACGTTATTTAAACCTATCCTTAAAATTACAGGAAAAGTAAAGGAAATCAGTTCCGAAAATCTGCATTTACGTCTGGAACCGCAACCTGATAATAAGGAACTGAACGAACTCATCGACACTTTCAACGGAATGCTGAACCGCATCGAAACCTCTTTTGAAACCCAGAATCACCTGATCGGAAATGTTTCCCATGAATTGAGGACACCGTTAACGTCGATTATGGGGGAAGCAGATGTTGCACTTTCGATTTCCAGAACCAACGAAGAGTATAAAGAAACTTTGGGAATCATTCTGAATGAAGCCGAAAAATTAGACAAAAAAATCAAGGCTCTGTTGATGATCGCGCAAACCGGATTTGACGGTAAAATCCAGAAAATGGATAAAGTGCGGATCGATCAGTTGCTTTGGGATGTCATTGAAACCCTCAGAAGAATAGATTCAAGAAATAATATCTATCTCGATATCAGTATGTTGCCGGACAATCCTAAAAAACTGAAAGTTCAGGGCAATGAACAGCTGCTGCATCTTGC
>NZ_JBBCQL010000274.1:0-5437 GCF_037149975.1 Chryseobacterium sp. VD8
GAAGTCATACGGCCTCTTTAGGTTTAACATTTTATACAGGTTCACAATTTCCCGAAAAATATAAAAACGGAGCATTTATCGGACAGCACGGATCTTGGAACAGATCTTCTTTGGTAGGATATCAGGTTGCATTTGTTCCTTTTGCCAATGGTAAACCGGCAGCTTCTTATCAGCCTTTTCTTACAGGATTTATAGCAGACGAAGCAAAGGGTGATGTGTACGGAAGACCTGTCGGAGTCCTTCAGATCGCAGATGGTTCTCTTTTGGTGGCAGATGATGTTGGGGGTATTGTCTGGAGAGTTTCCCGCGCCGGCAAATAACATCATCTTAAAAATTATATGGAACAGTCCGGAAGGGCTGTTTTTTCGTTTAAAGAAATTTTGTATAATATTTAATTTCACATGATTATGTATTTAATTATGCGTTTCTCTCTAATTAAACGATAATATTTTGAATAATTATTAAAATAAAACGCTAAATATTGTTATATTCAAAGAAGAAATTTTTTAAATGCCATGGGTACTTTAGACAATATTGCGGAAACATTGGGAAAGATAATTCCGGGTATGCAGGATACTGATATTCTGAATTATAAAGGCAGAGTAAAAATAGAGCATCATAAAAACGGCAGCTTATTAATTTATCCCGGAGATAAGGTGAAGTCTTTATATTTCATTAAAAAAGGAGTGGTGAGAGCATATTACTTTAGTGATGAAAAGAATATGGAAAAAACGGTATACATAAGAATGGAAAACTATTTTTTTGGCGATTACTGCTCATTAATATTAAATTCTTCGGCAAGACTTTATTATGGATGCGAAGAAGACTGTATCCTTTATAAGTTTAATTTTGATGATGTAAAGGAATACCTTCGGCAGAATTCAGGGTTGATGAAGTTCAGTTTACATTATACCCTGTTTTTACTGGGAGAGCATCTTTCCCGTAACGAAGATTTTATTTTTTTAAACCCCGAAGAAAGATACCTTAAATACGCAAAAGAAAATCCTGAAATTATGAAGCGCATACCGGAAAAGCATATTGCCTCTCTTTTGGGAGTGGCTCCCGCATCGTTGAGCAGAATAAAAAGAAGGCTGTATCCTAAAAACTGATTTCATCCAAAGAATTTATCTGATTGGAATTAACATAAGTTAATTTTCTTCCCGAAATAATATTTTTTCTTTGCTGTGAGAAATATAACGTTTAAAAAACTATTTTTTTTCAGTTTCACTTTATTATTTGCTATAAAATACAAAATTGAATTGTTTTATTTCCGAACACGATGAATAAGAATAAAATTATGATTTTCGATGATAATTATGCAACTTTTAAGGTGTTGCAGGATATACTTGAGCAGGAAAACTACGTGGTTCAGTCTCAGGATAAAAATAAAGATGCTGTAAAACAGATAGAGCAATTCGCTCCGGATATTGTTATTGTAGATATGCTGAACTCACTGTCGGGATTCGGGATTATCAGAAAAATCCGTGAACAGCAGACGCTTAAAAAACTACCCGTTATAGCGGTTTCGATAGACAGCCTCAAAAGGAAAGAAGCATTCGATGCGGGTGCAGACTGCTTTATTGGTAAGCCTTTCGGGCTTGATGATTTGTATTCTACCTTGTTTTCTCTTGCGCACAGGAGAGCTTCAGACAACTGTTAACACACTTTTAGAATCTCAGAAATTCCTATTTGCTTTATGGATTCTCTTAAAGAGATACACACATAGGAAAATTATTTTTACTGTGTTCGGTGAAACAAATAACGGAAGATTACAGAATTCCTACAACCACTTTTCATCAATGAATAAAAAAATACAAAAGATAAAAACTCCCGATTGCCATAGATTTTATGCAGATCTTTTAGAAAAGAGATGTCTTGAAAAGAAAGAGGTTAGAGGAATTATCATGAAAAAAAAGAATCTGTTTTACAAAGATACGGAACTTCTGAATCAGCTTAATTTCGGAATTCCCGATAAAAATCGGGCGCTCCAAAAAGAAATCATCGTTTAATGATTCCATGAATTTATTACCCATTTTTTATTCGTCCCTCAAAACAAAGTGTTACCGTAAAATTATGATCAATGCACGATAAAAAGGAAATAGCAGAAGCTATGGCGGACAAAATAAAAAGTATTTCTTACGATGATGTCTATCATTATCCGGGAAAAATAGCCGTTGAAACCTATACCGCCGGTGCTATCTTCATAGAGCCGGGGGATGTTTGCCAATACTTTTACTTTATTAAAAAAGGTATTGTACGGACGTATTATGTTTCAGGCAAAAATGAGCTTGAAAAAACCATTTTTATAAGACTCGAAGGAGACCATTTCGGAGATTATTACGCTTTGATCCGTAATCTGGAAAGCAGATTGTACTTCGAATGTCTGGAAGACTGCATTTTCTACCGGTTTGAGCTCTCCGAACTTCAGTCTTACGTTTATTCCAATGAAAGGATGCTGTCTGTAGCTTTCGATTTTATGATGAATTTAATCGCAGAATATATCATACGGCAGGAAGATTTCATCTTTTTCACTGCTGAAGAACGATACATTAAATTTTCTAAAGAATATCCGGAAATTATCAGTCGGGTTCCGGCAAAATACATCTCCTCACTTTTAGGAATTACTCCCGTATCATTAAGCAGGATTAAAAAAAGAATTCAGAGAAGATCCGAAAAATAAAGCAGACCGGAATCTCTTCAGAAGTAAGACAAATAAAAGACAGATAAAATTCAATATCTGTCTTTCTCGAAATAAGATCTCTATTTCATTTGGGTTTTAATAGGTTAATCAAATTTTCCTTATTGTGTATCTTTATATAACAAAGGAAAGTAAAATCTAAATTACCCGAATTATCATTTGTTAATTTCACACAAGTTTGATAAATTATATTACAAGTAAAGAAAAGATCACTGTTTTACAGCCATATCATGATTCGATAAACTACGATCATGCCATTTGTTTTAGGTTAAATTACTGATACTGAGCAAGTATTATTTAGTAATGCTTTTCAGGAAATAATGTTATGACACAGGTCATAAACTGCAGCACCGGATACAAGGTATATTTGATAATGAAAGGATTTAAAATTCCTTCAGATTAACTACACACCAACCTAAAATAGTAAAATATGAAAGCAGCAGTTATTCATTCGCCGGGAAATATCACCTGCGATACAGTGGATGATCCTATTATCAAAGACCAGAACGACATTATTTTAAGAGTAACTTCCACAGCGATCTGCGGAAGCGATCTTCATATGTATTCGGGAGGAATTCCTCAGGCAAGACCCATGGTTATGGGGCACGAGTTTATGGGGATTGTAGAAGAAGTCGGAAAAAACATTACCAGTTTAAGAGTGGGAGACAGAGTGGTTGTTCCGTTTCCTATCTCCTGCGGAAGCTGCTTTTTTTGTCAGCATGATCTTCCCACCGCCTGCGAACACAGCAATCCCGAACATTACGGTCCGGAAGGAGGAATTGTTACGGAAAAAGGAGGAGCGCTTTTCGGATACTCAGATCTTTACGGAGGGTACGACGGCGGACAGGCGCAGTACGTGAGAGTTCCTTACGCTCATGTGGGACCGAGAAAAGTTCCTGAAAACCTAAGCGATGAACAGGTTTTATTCCTTACGGATATTTTTCCTACAGGTTACACCGGAGTACTTTGGGGAGAACTGAAAGGAGGAGAAACGGTGGCGATTTTCGGCGCAGGTCCTGTAGGCTCCATGTCTGCAAAAAGTGCCATCCTGCACAACGCCAGAAAAGTGATCGTTATAGATACCCAGCAATACCGTTTAAATCAGATTAAAAACATTACAGGCTGCGATACAATTCTCTGGAAAGACGGAAAAGATGTCATCCGGCAGATCAGAGATATGACGGAAGGACGAGGTACGGATGTCTGCATTGATGCAGTAGGATTTGAGCCCGACAGAAATTTACTGGACAGAGCCAAAGCGGTTTTAAATCTTGAAAAAGGTTCTGTTAAAGTGCTTGAAGCTTGTATGAGTGCCGTAAGAAGAGGTGGAATTGTTTCTGTTTTAGGAGTTTATCCTGTGAACTACGATAATTTCAAATTAGGACAGATTTTCGATAAAGGAATTACAATAAAGGCAGGACAGTGTAACGTTCATGCGATTATTGATGATCTTATGGATCATGTTCAGAGCGGTCGGGTTGTTCTTGACGATATCATTACGCACCGTCTGTCTCTTACCGAAGTTGCCAAAGGCTACGAAATTTTCGATAAAAAAGAAGACGGCTGTGTAAAAGTGGTTCTTGATCCATGGAAATAATTAAAATCATCAATCTTTAAATCACTTAAAATGAATATGAAAAACCAATATGCCTTAATAACCGGCGCAACCAGCGGAATCGGTTACGAACTGGCAAAAATTTTCGCCCAAAACGGCTACGATCTCGTAATTGTTGCCCGAAATTATGACGAGCTGAAAAAGAAAGCCGCAGAATTGAAAAGCTTTGGAGTAAATGTAATCACCATAGCTAAAAACCTTTTTAATCAGGAGGATGCGTATTCTTTGTATTCTGAACTTAAGCTGAACGGAATAAGCCCTGAAATTCTTGTAAATGACGCAGGACAGGGAGTATACGGAAAATTTCAGGAAACCGATATTCACCGTGAAGTAGATATTATCAATCTGAATATTGTCTCCGTAATTATTTTAACCAAATTATTCTTAAAAGACCGATTACAGAAAGGTTCAGGAAGAATTTTGAATCTTGCTTCCATCGCGAGTAAAGCTCCCGGACCTTGGCATTCTGTATATCACGGTACAAAAGCCTTTGTTTTATCTTGGTCTGAGGCCATAAGAGAAGAGCTGAAAGATTCGGGGATTACCGTAACAGCACTTTTGCCGGGACCTACTGATACAGATTTTTTCAACAAAGCAGATATGAACGAAAGTAAAATTCTGGATGATCCCGATAATCTTG
The DNA here is from genome assembly GCF_037149975.1 of Chryseobacterium sp. VD8. Taxonomy (NCBI): domain Bacteria; kingdom Pseudomonadati; phylum Bacteroidota; class Flavobacteriia; order Flavobacteriales; family Weeksellaceae; genus Chryseobacterium; species Chryseobacterium sp. VD8. Next base: position 4,954 of record NZ_JBBCQL010000274.1, read on the forward strand.
CCTCACCCGAAGATGTAGCAATGGATGGGTTTAATGCTTTAATGAAAGGAGAAGACAAAGTAATTTCAGGATTGAAAAATAAACTTTCTGTTGCCATGACGAATATAACAACAGATCAAATGGCGGCTCACAGAATGTCGGAAATGCAAAAACCTTCCAGCGAAAATAAAAACAATTAAACTGAAACTTTTATGAAATCAATTGCCACCATACTATTGGGAATTTTTTGCGGTTTTGTTTCCCTGTCCTGCAGATGCGATCCGGATCAGGACGATCCCAAAGAAAACACACAAACCAATGCCGAAAATAAAATTTTAAATAAGCACTATACAGAATCCGATTCTGCTGTTGTAACCCAAAAAGAAGCCGTCTCACAACTGAGGCGGTTTCTTTGATTAAAACATTTGTAAGATTGACTGTTGTTTTGTATATTTATTTGGTAATCAATAACATATATGGGATTTAGGCATTACAATCAAAATCA
>NZ_JBBCQL010000275.1:0-5402 GCF_037149975.1 Chryseobacterium sp. VD8
CGAAATATAGATTCCTGTTTCATCAACGGCAATTCCTTCAATTTGTCCAATGGATAAAGCGCTTCCAAGATAATAATGTTTAGGATTTTCTTTAAAAAAAACTCCGGATTCAGCTTCATTAAAAATATCTAAAAAGACTTCTGTTTTCTTGGTATAGCCTATCAAATAAAGCCTTTTATTAAAATAAGAAGCATCTGTTACAATAAAACCGGTCTTAAAAGTTTCTGTTTTCTGTGCTTTTTGCTTTTCTGAAATTTCAGGATCGATAATGTAATGTGTTGTTGATTTTGAACCCCATTCTTTTGTAAAGAGATGAATTTTACCATTTAAATAAATCATCGCTTCCGCATCGAAGTCCGTTTCGGAATATTTCGGAATAAATTCCTGCTGTTCGGGATATTCGAAGGAAATTACTTTTACAGAATCGTTATTTAATGTATTATTTTCAAAAGGAACTTTATAAATTTCGAGATCTTTTCTGGTTCCGCCGTTGTTTCCGAAATCTCCGATGTAAAAGTTTTTACCGTCGTTTGTAAGTGCTTCCCAATCTTTATTTTTAGCGTTGATTTGTACGGTGCCGATAATTTTTCCTGTTTTTTTATCCAATTCGAAAAGTTCGGGAGAATTTCCGCTGTCGTTAAAAGTATACAGTTTTCCGTTGATTAAGCTCAGCCCTGAAGTTTCTTTCACTTTATCATCCAAATAATTGACTCTGTACTTTCTGATTTTGAACAGATCCGCCTGTTGGGAAAATGAGACTGTTGAAACGGTAATGGCAAATATGATGAAAAGCTTTTTCATGCGGTAAAAATATTTATTTAAACACAAATGGCTCTAATTTTTTATACTAATTTCACTAATACTTATGTAGAATTTTATATGCTTTCGTAGTTTTGAGCATAATGAAGTTGAGTATTTTTTTTAACACAAAGCTCGCAAAGATTTTTTTATTACTATTCGTTTTTAAGTTAGCAAAGGCGTTTAACTTAACTAAGATAACGAAGAAGAGATTGAATTTAAATTTAAGCAAACAAAAAAGACGAGCAAGCCCGTCCTAATTTATGGTAAGATTATATTTAAATTCAAATATTGTGAAATCTGTGTCAAAATAGCGTCACCAGTGTTTAGAAAACTAAGCAGATTTCTTCTGAATCTGATCTTTATTTTTACTTTTTCTTGCCCAATAATCTTTTTGATATTGTCTCACTGTTTTTCCGGTTCCGTCGTGCCGCCATCCCGGAGAATTAAAAATATAATTAATACGATCTGAAAATTTCAGTCCCGGCTGTTTAATATCTTTCCATATTTTTCTCCATTCGTATAACAAAACCGTGTCTGGTCTGTCATTCGGCATTTTTGGATAAATACCGTACTTTACAGGAACATTAGGATCTTCTTTTTCGAAAGTTCCGAAAATTTTGTCCCAGATAATAAGGCACATTCCCATATTTCTGTCAAGATATTTGATGTTACATGCATGATGAACACGGTGATGAGAGGGCGTTACCAAGATATATTCCAGAAACCCCATACTTTTTACAGTCTGCGTATGAACCCACGTTCCGTAAACCTGACCAATCGCATAAACCACCATAATGTGCCACGGATTGAATCCTAAAAAAGCCAGTGGCGAAAAGTACAAATATCTGTATAGAGGCTGTAAAACCGGACTTCTGAAACCCGTTGTCAAATTGAAATATTCCGAGTTATGGTGCGTAATATGAACCGCCCAGAATGCTCTGGAATGATGATCTACATAATGAAGAACGTAGTACGCAAAATCCGTTACCACAAAACAGATCAGCCAATACCAGATCGTAAATTCCCACGTGAAAAATCTATGATTGTAAAAGAAAAACATGACAAACATGGCAAATCCTTTCATTAAAAGATCCAGCCCGAAGTTCATCAGTGCCAAATAAACACTTGTTGCAACGTCTTTTTTATCATATAATTTAGCCTCGGAAACATGGCTGTAAATCATTTCGGCTAAAATAACAGCAGCGTGAACAGGAATTGCCCATGAGTAGACACTTTCCAATCCATTTTCATCCATAAAGTAATCCATCATCACTTTTAAATTTGTGGTACAAAGTTAGGATTTTACAAAAACGATAAGAAAAATTTTTGTTTTTTTTAATAAAAATTTAATCCGAAGACTTATTGGCAAGCTGTCCGCAGGCTGCATCAATATCTCCGCCACGGCTTTTTCTTACCACACAGACAATTCCCGCATTTTCAAGCTGACGGATATAATTTTCCTCTGCCTGTTTGTTGCACTGGTCATATTTTCCGTCTCCAATGGGATTATACTGGATTAAATTTACTTTCGAAGGAACCTGTTTACAGTATTTAATCAGTGCTTTGATGTCTTCATCTCCGTCGTTAATTCCTTTCCATACACAATATTCGAAAGTGATAACAGAGCCTGTTTTTTTATACCAGTACTGAAGAGATTCCATGATTTCCGTTAAAGGAAACTTATCGGAAAAAGGCATGATCTCATTACGTTTTACTTCGATTGCGGAATGGAGTGATAAAGCTAATTTCACTTTCAGTTCTTCATCAGCAAGCATTTTGATCATCTTCGGAATTCCGGAAGTAGAAACCGTAATTCTTCTCGGAGACATTCCTAAACCTTCCGGCTGGGTAATTTTTCTGATTGCTTCTACTACATTCTTGTAATTCATCATCGGCTCTCCCATTCCCATAAAAACAATGTTGGAAAGCGGCCTGTCGAAGTACATTTTGCTCTGGCTGTCGATTAAAGCAACCTGATCCACGATTTCAGCAACTTCAAGATTTCTCATTCTTTTGAGTCTTGCGGTTGCGCAGAATTCGCAGTTTAATGAACATCCGACCTGTGAAGAAACGCAGGCTGTCGTTCTGGTTTCTGTAGGAATAAGAACGGATTCCACCAATAAGCCGTCGTGTAATTTCACTCCGTTTTTAATGGTTCCGTCTGTGCTTTTCTGAAGCTGATCCACAGAAACAGGATTGATGGTATACTCTTCCGCGATTCTTTCACGAAGAGACTTTGAAAGATTCGTCATTTCATCAATCGAGTGGAGATTTTTACTCCACAACCAGTCGTACACCTGCTTCGCGCGAAACGGTTTTTCTCCCAAAGAAACAAAATATTCTTTGAGCTGGTCCAGTGATAAAGTTCTGATGTCTTTCATAATTTATTTAAAGAGCCAGGTTAAAAGTAAAAATTAAAAAGTTTTTACAGCTTTGTGTTATTAACTATTGCAGCTAAAATATTTTTCAATTCAGCACTTTCATTTAATAAAGTTTTAAATTCTTCAGAATCGTAGCCATCTAGCTTTTCTAAAACCCGAAGCCAAAAATTACTTTCCCTGGCTTCTCTTAAAGCAATTTTTACTTTATTTTTAAAATCAGCTTTAGAAGATCCGGCCTGAGATTCTTCATAATTTGCTCCTATTGAAGTCGCTGACTTTCCCAGTTGAAATCTGATTAATTTACTTTCAGGATCATTTGGAAGTGATCTTAAAAACTTAAGACAATTAACTCCAAATATAAAAGTCCTTTCAAGTAGATCATTCTGTTTCACAGCTTTTATACCTTTTACTTTTAACCTGGTTCTTTTTACTTATTTTGTTACAAAATTAACATTGCGTCTCCGTAAGAGTAGAATTTGTATTTTTCTTTTACAGCTTCTTCGTAAGCGTGCATTACGAAATCTCTTCCTGCAAACGCTGCGATCATCATGATTAATGTAGATTTTGGCGTGTGGAAGTTCGTAATCATACAGTTTGCCACTCCGAAATCGTGTGGAGGATAAATAAATTTATTGGTCCATCCGTGGAAAGCAGATATCTTTTTGTTTGAAGAAACAGAAGTTTCCAAAGTTCTCATGGTAGTTGTTCCAACGGCACAAACTCTTCTGTTCGCTTCCACAGCATTGTTGATGATCTGAGCATTTTTCTCATCGATGAAGATTTCTTCAGATTCCATTTTGTGCTTAGAAAGATCTTCTACCTCAATCGGGTTGAAAGTTCCCAAACCAACGTGAAGCGTAACCTCAGCAAAGTCGATTCCTTTGATTTCCAGTCTCTTCATGAGATGTTTTGAAAAGTGAAGTCCTGCAGTTGGTGCTGCAACCGCTCCTTCTACTTTTGCATAGATGGTTTGGTATCTTTCCGCATCTTCAGGTTCAACGTCTCTCTTGATGTATTTCGGAAGCGGAGTTTCTCCCAATTCCTTTAACTTGGCTCTGAATTCTTCGTAAGAACCATCGAATAAGAATCTTAAAGTTCTCCCTCTTGAAGTGGTGTTATCAATTACTTCTGCTACTAAAGATTCATCTTCTGTGAAGAATAATTTGTTACCTATTCTGATTTTTCTTGCCGGATCTACCAAAACGTCCCAAACGCGGGTTTCCTTATCCAGCTCTCTTAATAAGAAAACTTCAATTTTAGCTCCCGTTTTTTCTTTATTTCCGTATAAACGTGCAGGAAAAACTTTAGTATTGTTGAAGATAAAAAGATCTCCTTCGTCGAAATAATCTACCACATCTTTGAACAGTTTGTGCTGAATTGTTTCAGTTTTTCTGTCTAAAACCATTAATCTGGCTTCGTCTCTGTGTTCTGATGGGTGTTCTGCCAATAATTCCGCAGGAAGATCAAAATTAAAATCTGATGTTTTCATTTTTTAAATTACGGTTTAAAAATTTATAGAAATTACATGGTGTAATTTTCGGAGTGCAAATATACGATATTCGAAACCCCTTTGTCAAGTATTATTTACATAGATGTTAAAGTAACTCTTTGCGCATTTTTTAAACGAACACAACTAACTAATAATCAACAATATAATTATTTCCTGTTTTGCATTTTTTAAATGAGATGCCTTTGTATTTCTTGAAATTAAAAAAGTTTTATTTAAGAATTTTGTTTAAATTATTGAAACCAAGATAAACAAGGGCGTTTGACTTATTTTCGAAAATACAAAGATTCAAAGTATTTAAATTAATTTTAATTGAAATAAAAAACCGTGATTTCCCGATACTTTTTATACCGTAAAAAAGCTATTTTTGAGAACATTAAAAATTTACACTATGAGCAAATATTCGATTGAATCTTTTGTGAACGAAACGAAAGAAAACCCAATGGAAAGAGATTATTTCGAGCTGGAAAAACCCTCTCTTCTGGAGATCAACCTCAACAATCAGTCTGTCTGGACTAAGGCAGGAAGTATGGTTGGCTACATCGGAAACGTTAATTTCGAAAGACAGGGAATGCTTTCCGGAGGAATTGGAAACTTATTGAAAAAAGCGATCAGCGGCGAAGGAGCAAAATTAATGAAAGCCGAAGGAACCGGAAAATTGTACGTTGCGGATTCCGGAAAAAAAGTTCGTATTCTTTATTTAAATAATGAAT
>NZ_JBBCQL010000276.1:0-5391 GCF_037149975.1 Chryseobacterium sp. VD8
CCAAAGCCAAAACTAAAAATGAGCTCACACAAATGCTGCAATCAGGACTAGGGTTGCAGTCGGGAAAATTCCTGTCACACAAAAACACGAAATCTTCAATTACAATAACAAATAATATTCAATAAATAATTAATATCATTTGAAATCATTATTTTTCTAATTTTGCAGGTGTATGGAAAACTCTAGAAAAAAAGCCGCAATCGGCTTCATTTTTATTACATTACTGATTGATATTACGGGGTGGGGAATCATCATTCCGGTGGTTCCGAAACTTATTGAAGAACTTATTCATAGTAACATAAGTGAGGCGGCAAAATATGGAGGCTGGCTTGGTTTTGCCTATGCGTTTACGCAATTTATTTTCTCTCCGATTGTAGGAAATCTCAGTGATAAATTCGGGCGCAGACCCATTATTCTGATCTCGCTTTTCGGTTTTTCAATAGACTACATCTTTTTGGCTTTGGCTCCTTCCATTGTCTGGCTGTTTTTAGGCCGCGTTATTGCGGGAATTACAGGCGCAAGTGTAACTACGGCGAGTGCTTATATCGCGGATATTTCTACAGATGAAGACCGTGCAAAAAACTTCGGACTCATTGGAGCTGCTTTCGGACTGGGATTTATCATAGGTCCCGTTTTAGGCGGTCTTTTGGGAGAATATGGTTCCAGAGTTCCTTTTTATGCGGCTGCAGGATTATGTCTGCTGAATTTCCTTTACGGATATTTTATCCTTCCCGAAAGTTTAGATAAAGATAAAAGAAGAGAATTCAACTGGAAAAGAGCAAATCCTGTCGGATCTTTTAAATTTTTAGGAAAACATCCCGAGATCTCAGGTTTAATAGTTTCTTTGATCTTAATTTATATCGCAGGACACGCCGTACAAAGCAACTGGAGCTTCTTCACCATGTATAAATTCAACTGGAATGAAAGAATGGTAGGAATTTCTTTAGGAGTGGTTGGTTTGCTTGTCGGTTTGGTTCAGGGAGGCTTGATCCGATGGACAACGCCCAGACTGGGAGAAGAAAAAAGTATTTATTATGGTCTTGCTTTGTATGCATTCGGGATGCTTCTCTTTGCATTTGCCACACAAGGCTGGATGATGTTTGCATTTTTAGTTCCTTACTGTTTAGGCGGAATCTGCGGACCGGCTTTGCAGTCTGTAATTACCAAAAGTGTTCCTGCTAATGAACAGGGGGAATTACAGGGTGCATTAACAAGTCTGATGAGTGCCACTTCAATTATCGGTCCTCCGATGATGACGAATTTATTTTACTTTTTCACCCACGACGAAGCTCCTTTTAAATTTTCGGGTGCGCCTTTTTTCTTAGCTTTCATTTTAATGACGATCAGCGTGATTATTACTTATATTAATTTCAGGAAAAAAAATATCAAAAAAGAAGAACTGTAGTCTGCATTTAAAGAAAGAATTATTACATAGTTTCAATAATATAAAACAATATTTTCGTGATGTAATTATTTAATTATCTTGTATTTACATAAAGTTGATTATTTGAATAATTTTTAATACAGCTTAATATTTTATTAAAAGTTAATATTTAACATCCAATTTCGTATATCTTTCGTAATTTTACAATATGGAATTAAGCATTGGAGAAATGGCACTGATTGCCATAGCAATCGTAGTATTATTCGGACCGGATAAACTTCCTCAGATTGCACGCGACTTGGGTTCGGGTGTAAGAAAAATGCGTGGCGCAGTGGAAGACATCAAAACCGAGATCATGAAAGAAACAGACAATCCTGTTTCTGAGATCAAGCGTGAAATTGAGAAAGTAAAAGATGCTGCAAAAGATTTCAATCCGATGAATGATATTCAGAAAGATATCTTAACAGAACCTCAGACAGCTCAGGCATCCAATGAACCTCCAAAACCAAAACCTTCTGAAGACGAAACCTACGAAGGTCCTGTAAGCAGATAGGATGGAGGAGATCATTCAGGAAGATAAAAAAGTCTTTTTGTTTCTCAATAACTTGGGAGACCAATCTTTTGATCAGTTTTGGCAGCTCATTTCCAGTACATGGATCTGGATTCCGCTTTATATTATTTTCTGTTATTTTTTATTCAAAAATTACAAACTAAGATCTTTAGTTTTTATATTAATCTTTGTCGGTATAGGCGTGACCGTTTCAGATCAGCTTGCCGGTATTTTCAAATATGGGGTCGCAAGACTCAGACCGTGTCACGATCCTACATTGGAGCATCACATGAGAATTGTGAAATGTGGCGGACAGTACGGTTTTTATTCTGCTCATGCTTCCAATACATTTTTTCTGGCAACTTATTTAAGTATTTTATTAAAAAAGAATCTTAAATGGTTTCCTTATGTTATATTTGTATGGGCGGCAGTGGTTGCGTACAGCCGCATTTATTTAGGAGTGCATTTCCCGATAGATATTTTGGTGGGGGCGTTTGTTGGATCTTTATTGGGAGTAGTTTTCGGTGCGCTCGCAAAAAAAGTAATCAACAAACAAAAAATAACTTCATGAAAAAATCTTTATTCCTTTTAGCAGCAGTATTTGCTTCATTCAATCTTAACGCACAGGACAAAAAAATAGCTGAAGACTGCTTTCAGAAAGCGGACTATAAATGTGCGGAAGAACAATATTCCAAATTGGCTCAAAGTGAAAGAATCCAGAAATTACAGTCGGAATATTACAACAATTTAGGAACTGCCCAGAGAAGGCTGGGTAAAACTGCACTGGCTTTTAAATCTTACGAATCTGCCTTAAAAGCAAATCCTATGTCCGCTGCTGTATACGCCAATTTAGGCTCCATTCACGGACAGAAAGGAAATAAACAGGCAGCAATAGGCTATCTCAACAAAGGGCTTCAGATTGAGCCTGAAAATGCAGATATTTACCTTACCCGTTCTAAAGTCTATGAAAGTTTAGGCAAAAAAGATCTTGCCATGAAAGATCTTAACAAGATTCTTACGTTTGCTCCCGATAATATTTATGCAAGAACCGGACTCGCGAATCTTAAAAAGAGCAGCGGAGATCTGGAAGGTGCTTTAAAAGATTACAACCAGCTTATTTCTGAGAAACCTGAATCTTTGCTGTACAGTGGAAGAGGAGACGTTTATTTTAGGCTGAAAAAAAACAAAGAAGCTCTTGCGGACGTTAATAAAGCCATTTCTATCGATCCGAAATTTGCTCAGGCTCATGTGAACAAAGCTTTGATTTTATTTGAAACAGCAAAGCCTAAAGAAGCATGTGCAAGTTTAGATAAAGCAGTAAGCTTAGGATATGAAAAGCCTTTACTGATGGATTATTATTCTAAATGTGAGGTTAAAAAATAAATTTTAATCATTAATAGATTATGCCTCTTTAGCTTAAAAAACTTAATAAAATTAATTTATTGATTTCTTAATTCCTTAATCAAAATTACTCTAACAGCTTAATTTCTTAATGTTAAATTAAGAAAAAGCTATACAGGCTCTAAGAACAAAATAGATAGAAATGCAATTGAAACGGATCAGATGATCCGTTTTTATTTTTAAATCTTTAAACTGTTATTAACCGTGAAACTTTATTTAAAGCTAGTGGCTTGGCTGCAAATGAAAAAGGTACAGCTTTAAAAAATCTTCGATTTTTATTCTTTTAAATTCTGATTATTGCAGTATAACGGTCTTTTGCAGCTTTTGCGGTTTATTCTAAAATTAGTTTAACAAGTTTTTATATCAATAGCAGAATTTAGTAAAACTTAATTATTTTTGAACCCTTAAAAATAAGTCATGTTAAACATTGTTCTCGTAGAACCGGAAATACCCAATAACACAGGCAATATCGGGAGATTGTGTGTAGGAACCGAAAGCAGATTACACTTAATTCATCCCTTTGGATTTGTCATTAATGATAAAAACCTGAAACGTTCCGGTCTGGATTACTGGGTTCATCTTGATGTTACCGAATACGAGAATGTTGACGAATGGGTTAAAAATATTCCGGATTTGTCCCGAGTTTTCCTGATGAGTTCACATGCTGAAAAATCGTATCTGGAAACAGAATTTCAGGATGGAGACTGGCTGGTTTTCGGAAAAGAAAGTGTAGGTTTAAGCAAAGATGTGCTTGATCGTTTTGAAAATCATCTTACCATTCCGATGTCTAAATTGATCCGAAGTTTTAATATTGCCAACTCCGTTGCTTTTGTTGTGGGGGAAGCAAAAAGACAGATTGGTTTAAAAGGTTAATATTATTTTTTCAGACTTAATCATTATGATAAGGTTTTCCCTGTAAAATCTGGTCTGCTCGATATAATTGTTCCACAATGAACAGTCGGATCATCTGGTGCGTAAAAGTCATTTTGGATAATGACATTTTTTCATTCGCTCTGCTATAGATCTCTTCTGAAAAACCATAAGCTCCGCCAATCAGAATGTGAATTTTTTTCACGGAAGAATTCATCCAGTTGTCAATTTTTTGGGCAAATTCTCTGCTGGTAAACTGTTTCCCTTTTTCATCAAGAATAATCACAGAATCTGTTCTGTCGATGTGGTTCATAAAAAGCTTAGATTCCTCCTTTTTAAGAAGATCAGAAGAAAGATTTCTTGCGTTTTTTACGTCGGGAATTTCAATAATTTCAAAATTCCAGTGTTTGGGAAGACGTTTCAGATAATAATTGATTAAAGAAGAGATTTCCTTATCGTCAGTTTTGCCAATGCAAAGCAAATTAATCTGCATTTTTTATTTTAAGTTTAGACAGCAAAGATATTCATAATTAACTAACCTGAGTTCGGGATAAGAAATAAATTTAAATAATTGATTTATAGTATTGTATTAATTTATCGCAAAGAAAAACAAAAGATTTTTCTACTTATTGAAAGTTTGCAAGCTAAACAAAGGCACTTCGTTTATTTAAAAAAGACAAAAATGGTATTACTTTGATCAATTTTACGCCTTTGTATATCTTAAAAGCTGAATTCCTGATAATTGAATTTCTTTGTTTAACCTTGCGTTTAAAAAGATTTATTCCCAACTCAGGTGATTAATCTCTTATCTGAAAAATTGGCATCAGATTTTCAAGTTTAAAAAAATCATTATTTTTGTATGGCACCTTTATGATGAAGTAAAATAAATATGGGCATAAAACTTCCTAAATTCATCTTGAAAATTCAAGAATTTTTCGACGATATACATATTCCTTTTTTGGGAATATCGCTTTGGCAGATGTTTCAGATCTATATCAGCGGTATTTTTAAAGATAAAATCGGACGAAAAGCTGCGGCAATTTCGTGGAGTTTTACCATCAGTCTTTTTCCGTTTATTCTGTTCCTGCTTTCGGTTTTGCCGTATATGCCGCACTACGACAAACTTCAGTTTTACATTTTTGAAGTTCTGCTGCATAATGTTTTCCCGTCCAATATAGAAGGTGAC
>NZ_JBBCQL010000277.1:0-5345 GCF_037149975.1 Chryseobacterium sp. VD8
TCCGTGGTTCAACCTCAAGTGAAATTGACAGCTATAACTCTCTTATAGAAAATCTTCAAAACAAGAGAAAAATGTTTTCCGGAATTGATCTAACTATTTCACCTTTTAATTCCTCAGGAGCAGACTTCAAAATAATTATAAAAAATGACAGCGAAAGACTGCAGCTACTCTCGGGATTGCTAAATTTTCGATCCAAGCAAATAAATGATTTAGATAACAAATTACATAACAATCATAATATTAACAACATGGAAAATAATGTATTTCAATCCAAAAAAGCCGATTTAGAAGTAAAAATCGAACTGCCCAATCAAGAGAAACCGTTTTTTGAAAAAATGTCCACTCCTAATAATTTGGTTAATATGCTGCAAAAAGCGGGGCAGAAATTAAATCCAAATGAGACACTACGCGTTAATTTGAACGGTACTTCATTAGTGCTCACCAAAGAACAAACCGAGAAGCCAGAAATTCTTCAAAACCTGGAAACAGAATACAATAAAGTTAACAGGCTAAAAAACGGGCATCCTGAAGAAAATAGAAATCTACAAGATTTAAAAGATCAGATCAAGTATTTAGGTTTTGGCGAAGAACAAAAAGTTCATACGGAACTGGCTGATAATTTAGCTTCAGATAAAAAAGAATTTATCATCAATATTTCTTCAGATAAAGCATCTTTCAAAAACAATGAAATCAATTTTGAGCTGAAATTTCAAAAATCTGAAAAAAATGAAAACTTCTACTTAAACTCTTTCCTTGCAAATCTTAAGAACAATGAGAAGGATGTCAACTTAAACCATACATTTTCCGCTAATGGAAACTTTACGGCTAAAGAAGCGATCAATCTTTTAGAAGGCAGATCTGTTAAAACGGAGATTTATAATAAACATTTGGATGCAAAAGAGGATGCTTTTGTAAAGCTACAATTGAATGAAGAAAAGAATGAAAAAGGAAATTTCAAGCTTCAGGTTTTTAATAAAAACTACGGAATTGACATTGAAAAGATCATTGATAAAGCAAAACTTCATTTTGATAACGATAAGCACAGAGAAATTACCACCAAATCACTTGAAAAAGGCAATATTGTTTCGGTAAAATTTTCAGATCTGAAAAATAATATAGTCGAAGGAAAAGCAATTCTCAACCCCCAATACAAGATGCTGAATCTGTATGATAATAAGATGAAAAGATTCAACTCTAATGAGCAGGCCTTTCAAAAGGATAATTCGGAAACTAATGAGGTAAAGAATCAGCAGAGCCATTCCCGAAAAATTTAATATCTATGAGAGTTTTTGCTTTATTATTCTTTTGTTTATTTCTAGTTTCTTGTAATAAGGGAAAAAAAATTCAAAGTAAAAGAGGTGGAATTGATATAGTCACGAATATTTATTACAGTGCTTCAAAAGGTCTTGAAGAGCACCAACAGATCATTTTGTCCAAAATGAACTACCAGGATAAGGACTTAATAGAATTAGTCCCCAATATTCAAATTCCAGAAATAATTGACAGTGTATATTATATCCGTGATTCATTATATTTCAGCATTGGAAATACTTTACAGTCAAAATCTTTGATTTTTAAAGATCAAAAATTTGAAAATGGTAGAAATGTCAAAAATAAAAGGTACGGAGCAATGTGGATTGACTTACCTATATCCAACTATCAGCAACGGAAAAATCTAAATGACACTGTACTTTATGGAAAAAAACACTTTAAAAGATTCCAAATTATAAGTAGAGAGACCTACAGTATTTTCTATCTAAATAAAACCGATACTATTCTACCCTATTCTCTTAATCCGCTTGCTGACAAGGACTATGGAGGACGGCTTGAAAGAATTGACAGCTATGATAAAAAAAGAGATTTATTCACAACAATCGTATTGCTGCCTAGGAAACGATGGGATAAAGAAGCTGCGGATATTTTTGAATATAATCATCAAACAAATATTGATTCCAAATAAAAAATCCCAAGCCAAATTGGCTTGGGATTTTTTATTTGATTGAAGTACGTTTTTTTGAAAGTTTAATCAACACTTGATCTGAATCTTTAATTTCAATTAATTGCTCTTCTATAAATAAAAACACATTTTTATCCAAAATAAAAATATCAAAAACAGTGTATCGCTGTTTTGAAAAAAATTTCCCCGTCAAAATAATGCAATTATTATACTTGACTGGAGGAGAAAGCTTAAGAGTAACTTTTGATTTGTTTGTCTTAGCGTAGAAGACAATAAATTTTCTTTTTTCGCTGTACTCAAGAACAAAATAATGTTTGTTATTTAGAACTTTTAGTGAAGTTAAGTAAAATAGGTTTTGAGCATCAATTTCGATCTCTTTTTTTTGATCATGACTATAAATTACGTTATTAAATATTTAAAAAATCAAATAATTTAGTGATAAATATTGCTTCGACAATACAAAGAAAAAGTTTTAAACAAAAAAATCCCCAAGAAGATGGGGATAAAAACTAATAACCATGAAAACTCAAATTAAACTTGAGAATCGCGGCAAAGGTATAAAATATCAGATGATACTTTGTCTCAGGACAATACAATGGCTCTATCCAATCAATTCTAATTATCAATGGAAGCTCCCACTAAATATTTAAAAGCTCACTAATTATATTGATTACCTTCTAAATTTTCTATATCATCTTCCCAGTGAGGTCTATTAAAGCCACTTACTGAATCAGCCAAAAGCAAATCATTTTTTAGAACAGGATAATGGCTTTGTTTATAAAAACAGGTAGTTTCAGCCCAATCAAAATTATTACTGGAAGCAAGCAGCTGAATACTATTACAATGTATCGCTCGGATATCTTTTTCTTTATAATCAAATCCCTGTATTATTTCCTCCGACTTCAAAAATCTTTTTCTTTCTACATATGGTCCGTCCAAATTTTCATAGCCGATATGAATAATTCCTGGACCATCAAGTGGTATTTGATCTACTGCTTTTACAAGAAGTAGTTTTACGTCCTTTGCTTTCATATTTATAGAATGTTCGGAGACACTTGTCCATTTAAGAATACTTATACTTCCTACTTTGTCAATGTAAAGATTTAGAATATCAAAATTTTTATCCTTACCCAATTTATATAGTTCATCGTGGTTAAATACGGTCACATAATTACCCCCACTTTCATATTTTCCAATGCAAACCTCAATTAATTCCGGTGAATTGTTTCTAATATCTCTTTCTTTTAATTCTCTATTTATAGAAGCCAAGTTCAACGGTCTAAATGAAATTTCAATTTCAGAAGTTTGAATTTGTGCTCTTTTATCTCCACTATGAATTTTAAGATATTCATTAAAACAATCAACTAAAATATTTTCGCCTGTCTCTGAAACTGGAACCTTAAAAATAATATCAATGGAATACGACAATTTATATTCTTGCAAAATGGCAGTCAATCGTAAAGATCTGTTTTGCCATTCTGACCTTTCGCTTTCAGAATAATCCGGAACTTTCTGCATTCTTTTACATTCAACCCAATATTGTTGTCCATCTTTTCTAATCTGCAAGTCCGGAGATTTATAATAAGTGCTTTCAGGTATAAAGGATACTTTCCATCCATTTTTACAATATAAATTTGCAACTGCCAGTTCAAAAAAAATGGTATCAGGGTGATTCTTTTTTTCGTTCAATAATTCCTCAATCTTTTTCTCTATCCCATCAATCTCAAGAAGTGTTGAAAGATTCTTCCCTATCATCGAAAAAAACGGAAATATACGAGCGGATTGTAGAGCGTCACCAGATAAAGGTCTTTCAAAGATACTTTCTACCAGATACATATACCATGCAATCCAGTCATCATAAAAAGCAATTGGCATGACGAGTTTGCCATCTTTACTTTCCGCTTTTTTAAATCCATACTGAATAGCTTCAACCTCACGAAAATATGATACAACTTTGTCTCGTCTTTTCAACCATCTTTCATCTCCCATTCTCGACACAAAAAAATTCAATGCTTTTTTTGCATCTATCGCCCAAGGTTCTTTTATGTAAATATTCACCATTTTAAGTAATTACTATTTTATATCTAATATACTTTAAATTTGAAAATGATTGAGATCATTCTGAATGAGCATTTAAAATATGATTAATTGAGTATTTTAAGTTAAAATTTCAACGAGTTCCGAGTTAGTAATAATCCTTTTGAAAAAAGGCAAGATACTCTTTTGTAGGCTCATTTTATATAAATGGACGTCCAAAAGGACATCTTGCACCACAAAAAAAACAAATTATTTTTACAATATAATCTTCAAAAGCCATTTTTTAAAAGTTGAAATCAACATTTGCAATAATGTGTAAACCTACAATTGAACAATTATATAAATATATATTGACAGTATTATTGAATTATATAAACATATAATTCAACAATTCAATAAATACATACTACCGTATTTATACAATTATATATTTAAATTGATGTAGAAATATAGAATGTTATAATTCAACAGAAAAAAATTCCAAAGGAGTTTTGCTGACAAAAGAAACAAGAAATTCAAAAAAAGCGGAAATAGAATAGCTTGAAGAATCAGATTTTTCATTGATGTAATAAGTGTGCATCAATTCATAATAAAGATCAGAATATTTTAGTGGAAGTAGAAAATTGATACTTTCCAATATTCTTTCTTCTTTTGTATTTTCAATCTTAGTTCCTCTCTTTTTATAAAAAACAAGATACTGCTCATTAGGAGCGGTAACCTTATGATATTTTTGCTGAAAACTCTTTTGAACATTCAGTAATGTGACACATAAATAATGTCTATAGGAAAATAGGGATAACAGGTCGTTATCCTTGTAATAAGTAAAACTGCAAATCTTAAAATTGTCCACTAAAGACTTATCGGTTTTTACCAATAAGTTTTTGGTTGCTTTTTTTGCGCACATAGAATGCTTATTTATTAGCCAACTTGCCGATTCAACGACAACAAATTATTACAAATGTAAAACTAAAACCGAAAAATATAAATCATATTTTTACGGCTTTACAAATTATTTAAAGCACAATAGACAATTTTATTTTGTCTTTTTTAAGTTTCTGAACCATTTCAACAGCTTTCTGTCGTTGGAAAACATAATATGCCAACTCTTTTGAAGGGCTGAAAAGGGGTAATTTTCCATTATAAATTCTTATAAACTTGGAATAATACAATCCTTCGTCAGAGGTAAAAATATATATTTTCCTGTGAGAAGCATAATTAATCCACTCCGCTAATTTATCTTTCAAAATAGCCGGGTCATTTTTAAGTTTAATGGTAAATGATTCATTTCCTTCAAAAGAATCATCTTTAAAAATAAGATTAAAATTACTGACATAGCAGCTTAAAACAATAT
>NZ_JBBCQL010000278.1:0-5278 GCF_037149975.1 Chryseobacterium sp. VD8
CAGGACCAAAACTGTCTGTATCGTCTACATCAAGATTGGCGTTGGTTCCTTCTTTGTGATAATAGCAAATATGATTGTTCGGATAGGAAAGATGCGAATCCAGATCAGAAGGAGATTTTCCCCAGCTTAAAACAATTCTCATTCCGTCCAGATCTTCCATAACAGGACTTAAAGCGTACGTCAGACCGCCAAAAGGACCTTTTGTAACCAATGTGGAATAGCCTTCTTTTTTGATGATTAAAGTGATCTCATTGTTGGCATCAACAAACTGTGGAGGAATAACGGCTTTTCCTGAAGCGTCCGTATTGACCGTTTCTGAAGTTTCTCCGTTTTTCTGGAAGATAATTTGTGCATTGGGAATAACTTTGTCTTTAACGACTGCACTTAAAACCAATAACTCATTGTTCTTTTGAGCAAAAATAAAGGATTGCCAAAAAACGAACAGCAAAAGAATTTTTTTCATGGAATGTTTTTATTTAATTTGCTTCAAATATAAAAAATCCTCCAAGATTTTGAAGGATAATATTTCATATAGATTTAAGATTAGAATTTTACCTGAATTTATTTACTGTTAATATTTTTTCGACAGAATTTCTTTAACGGGAATAAATGCTCCGTTAAGATAATCTATTTTCTGTTCAAAAGGATAAGCAGGATTTGATGTCATTAAGACTCCCACAACACCGAAAAACATTCCGATACTCAAATTTCCGATATTGGGACTTCCGGATCTTAATTTTCCGACGAAATAATAATCGTTGTCTCTTTTTTCTGCCTTCGTGAAAAGATTTTCGATAGGAAGATAAACATACAATTCCCCTTTGTAAACAAGGGCATACACATCATCTTTCTTTATTTCTTTTTCTTTTCCGTCTGCTGTTTCAAATATTTTATGAATTTTGGGTTGGTTTCCGTAAAATTTAACGCTGCTGATTTCCTGTTGAGGCTGCTGGTTTTTCAGGGAAGTATAATCCTTGTACAGTCCGTCTTTCAATTCAGAAGAATTGAAGAGGCTGATTGATTGTTTATAGACATCATCAAAATTTTTAAGCTGTTCCCATGTGTAACGCTCTGTTGTATTAGGTTTTCTGGATGCATTTTTAGCAATAAATTCTCCCAGCATTTCACTGCCTTTTCTTAAAATTTCTTTCGTTACATCGGCTGATTTATGCTCTGTTACGGTATCTGTTTTTTCGAGCAAAGAGTAGGTTCCGTCATCATTTTTAGCAAAAAGAAAGCCCTGGAAATAACAATACCCAAATTCTGTAAATGCTTTTGAGACTTCAGCAAAATACAATTGTTTAAGATATAAAACCAGACTTCCGTTTTCTGCATTTTCCCCGTTTATGCTGTTTAGAACATTTTGAAACTGATCAGAAAGGGGAGACGTAGGAACCACTCTGGCTTTTGCATTCAATGCGCCCTGCTGCACAATTCCAACGGCTGTTGTATCAATTCTGGCATCAATAATTGTAATGGTTTTATAATAGCTTTTCTCTGCTTTTTGAAAAGGCGGGGTAATCGTAAAATCTTCCGTTCGCTTCTGGGCAAATAAAATGGCAGATAAACATAGGAATACAAATAGTACATTTTTTCTTAAAAATATTTTCATGATGGTTGTTTATTTTATTTTACTAACGGTTTAAATGGATGATTAGTCTATAAAAGTATAAAAACCTCAAAGAAAATTCTCTGAGGTTTGATTTATAAATCGTAAAAAGGTAGCTGAGCGGAGTCGAAGCTACATATTTCTTCTGTACTTTCCACCCACTTCAAACAAAGCATTGGTAATTTGTCCAAGAGAGCAGTATTTCACAGCATCCATCATCACTTCGAATAAGTTTTGCTGATTGATGGCAGCGTGTTGCAGGGTTTTCAAAGCGGCTTCCGATTTATCTTCATTGGATTTCTGGAAGTTGTGAAGCATTTCAATCTGGAACTGCTTTTCTTCCTCTGTTGAACGGATGACTTCTCCCGGACGAACCGTTGGCGAACCGTCTTTTCCTAAGAACGTGTTCACTCCGATAATCGGATATTCTCCGGTGTGTTTCAGCCATTCGTAATGCATTGATTCTTCCTGAATTTTTGAACGTTGATACATGGTTTCCATCGCACCCAGAACACCACCTCTTTCTGTAATTCTATCGAATTCTGCATACACAGCTTCTTCTACTAAATCCGTTAATTCTTCAATGATAAATGAACCTTGTAGCGGATTTTCATTTTTCGCTAATCCTAACTCTTTATTGATAATCAGCTGAATTGCCATCGCTCTTCTTACGGATTGCTCAGTTGGAGTCGTAATTGCCTCGTCATACGCATTGGTGTGCAATGAATTACAGTTGTCATAAATTGCATACAACGCCTGTAAAGTTGTTCTGATATCGTTGAAGTCAATTTCCTGCGCGTGAAGCGAACGTCCCGAAGTCTGGATGTGGTATTTCAGCATCTGGCTTCTTTCGTCAGCTCCGTATTTCAGTTTCATTGCTTTTGCCCAGATTCTTCTTGCCACACGTCCGATTACTGAATATTCAGGATCGATTCCGTTGGAGAAGAAGAACGATAAATTTGGCGCAAAATCGTTGATGTCCATTCCTCTTGACAGATAATATTCCACATACGTGAAACCGTTTGCCAATGTGAATGCTAACTGAGATACCGGATTGGCTCCTGCTTCCGCAATGTGATATCCTGAAATGGAAACAGAGTAGAAGTTTCTTACTTTTTCTTTGATGAAATATTCCTGAACGTCGCCCATTAATCTCAAAGCAAATTCAGTAGAGAAAATACATGTATTCTGCGCCTGATCTTCCTTTAAAATATCTGCCTGAACGGTTCCACGAACAGTTGCGATGGTTTTTGCTTTAATTTCAGCATACACATCGGCAGGAATGACTTCATCTCCTGTAATTCCCAGTAGTTTTAAACCTAAACCGTTATTGGAAGGCGGCAATTCTCCGTTGTATTTTGGTCTTGCTAAACCTTTATCGTCGAATTTTGCTTTTAAAACTTCCTCAACCTTAGCCTCAAGCTTATTCTCGACAATATATTTCTCCACATTCTGGTCGATGGCTGCATTCATAAAGAAAGCCAACAACATCGGAGCAGGTCCGTTAATCGTCATTGAAACCGAAGTTAATGCATTCACCAGATCAAAACCTGAATATAGTTTTTTAGCATCATCCAAAGTAGCGATAGAAACGCCCGCATTTCCGATTTTACCGTAAATATCCGGCGGTAAAGCTGGGTCTTGTCCGTAAAGAGTTACCGAGTCGAAAGCCGTAGATAAACGTTTTGCAGGCATTTCTGCGGAAACGTAGTGGAATCTTCTGTTGGTTCTTTCAGGGCCTCCTTCTCCGGCAAACATTCTCGTTGGATCTTCTCCGGTTCTTTTGAAAGGATAGATTCCCGCAGTGTAAGGGAAACTTCCCGGAAGATTTTCCTGACCTTTCCATTTGATGAGATCGCCCCAGTCATTGTATTTTGGTAATGCAATTTTCGGAATTCTTAGGTGAGATAAAGATTCTGTTGAGGTTTCAACCTTAATTTCTTTTCCTCTTACGAAATAGGAATAAAATTCAGCTTTGAAAGCCTCTTTCGTATCATCCCATGTTTTAAGGAAGTCGATGTTTTCCTGTTGAAGTTCCTTTTCAGCTTTCTGATATTCAGCATCTAAAGTTTCATTGGAAAGGAAGTTTTTAACGCCTTCAATATGATACATTTTTCTTGCCAGTTCAGCCTGCTTTTCAATATTCGCATCGTATTGTCTGTTGTTTTCAACGATTTCGGAAAGATAACGGACTCTCTTTGGCGGAATAATTGTTACTTCGTCGGTAACTTCCTGTTCAACAAATGTTTTTAAATTTAAATCAGCAAATTTATCATTGACTTTAGAAACCAGTCTGTTGTATAATTCTGTTGTTCCGTGATCGTTAAACTGAGATGCCTTTGTAGCATAAACCGGCATTTCATCCAATGGCTGTTCCCACAGCAAATGGTTTCTCTGGAACTGTTTTCTTACTGCTTGAAGGGCGTCAAGAGCGCCACGTTTGTCAGATTTATTTAAAGCAACCAAATCTGCATAATCCAACATATCGATTTTTTCCAGCTGTGTGGAAGCTCCGTATTCCGGAGTCATTACGTACATCGAAACATCCGCAAAATCAGACACTTCCGATCCGGATTGCCCAATTCCTGAAGTTTCAAGGATAATAACATCAGGATGTGCCAGTTTCAAAACATTTAATGCAGAATGAATGAATGGAGAAACTGAAACGTTGTTTTCTCTAGTTGCCATCGAACGCATATAAACTCTCGGATCATTAATCGCGTTCATGCGGATTCTGTCCCCCAAAAGTGCACCTCCTGTTTTCTTTTTCGAAGGGTCGATGGAGATAATCGCAATTTTTTTATCGGTGTTTGAACGCAGGAAACGTCTTACCAATTCGTCTGTTAAAGAAGATTTTCCCGCTCCTCCGGTTCCTGTGATCCCGATAATCGGAATATGTAAGTCTTTTGATTTTTCGTCAATTGCTTTTACCAGCTCAGGTTTTTCTTCTGAAAAATTTTCAACTGCTGAAATGATTTTCGCAATGCTTGTCGAATTTTCAAAACTGATGGAATCCAGATCTTTTACATCAACATCTTTTCCTGTTGCGAAATCTGATTTTTGAACCAAATCATCAATCATTCCCTGCAAACCAAGTTCACGGCCATCATCCGGAGAATAAATTCTGTCGATTCCGTAAGACATAATATCTTCGATTTCTTCCGGCAGAATTACACCGCCGCCACCGCCAAAAATTTTAATCTGTGGCGAATTTTTTTCTCTTAAAAGATCATAGATGTATTTGAAATATTCGTTGTGACCGCCCTGATAAGAAGTTAAGGCAATAGCATTTGCATCTTCCTGAATCGCAGTATTTACAACTTCTTCTGCCGATTTGTCGTGACCAAGGTGGATAACTTCGCATCCTGTTCCCTGAATGACACGGCGCATAATATTAATCGCAGCATCATGACCATCGAATAGCGACGCAGCCGTCACGATTCTGACTTTATTTTTTGGAGTATATTTTTGGGTTTCCATAAAAGATTTAGAAAATTTCTGAATTTCCAAATATAATAATAAAATAGAAACCCTATGTTTAATGTTAATGTATTGTAAATTATTAAGTTAATTTGATTTGATTAATTATTTGAACTTCATTTAAACTAACATTTGTTAGAAATGATAACTGCTTAGAAGTTACGCCGCTGATTTCTCAGAAAATCTTTC
>NZ_JBBCQL010000279.1:0-5272 GCF_037149975.1 Chryseobacterium sp. VD8
GCTCTATTTGGTTAAGTCTGGTTTTAATTAAAAATCTTCCGGGAAAATTCCTGTTGCATACTGCCACACTTCAACAATTTCATTCAAAGGAATTTCGTAAGGTTCGTAAAATGTATTATCTGCAGAAACTGTTAAAGAATTTTCATTTATAGATTTCAGACGTTTGTAAGTAATACCGTCGTTTAAAGTAATGAAAACGTAAGTATTACCGGATTTCAGATCATTAAGACCTTCCACATATTTTCCGATGATGTATGAACCGTTCTTAAAGGGAGGCATAGAATCTCCATCCGCAGGAAATGCCCGAAATTTTCCGTTTTTAAGAAACGGCAGAGAAATTCTCTGTAAATTTTCAATATAATCGGGGTCGCTGTAACCTGTTAAATAACCCATAGAAGCTTTCTGTGAAACAATTTCAATGCTTTCATCGCCGTTCTGATCTACCATTACAGGCAGAACAATGCGGTTATCAGGAAGTTTCAGCATATCTTCAAGCGCATGTTTTGTTAAATCTACAGACAGCAGCAGATCAATACTAACGTTAAAAATTCTCGAAATTTTTATTAAAACATCAACCGGAGGTTTAGATTTTCCGTTTTCATAAGAACTGTATCTGGAAGCTGTGATCTGTATTTTTTGAGACAATTCACGCTGGGTTTTTCCTAATTTGGCACGTAAAAGTCTGATATTTTCTGAAAAAATCGACATATAAAAAATTAAAGTGTAAAAATACACAAGTTTGTCCGAGAATCCTAAGTTTTAGGGCAGTTGTGGATAAGTTCTTTTGAAAAAATATTTTGCTAGAGTCGGCTGTCAAACGTGAAATTAAAACTTTTAAAGAAAGTTTTGGATACAAATAATAAGCGCTGATTTTGGATTAAGCATTATAGTAAGTTCTAATTTTAAAAAATCGGATCATGAAAAAATATAGCGGATTTACCATTTCAATAAATTTCTAAAATACCTTCAATTTAACATAATATAAATTATAGGATTTTTCATTTAGCCATCAAATAGAGTATTCTGCAATTATATTTTCTATTGATAAATTCTTAATCCATCGATATTCAGGCGTTTTAAAGCATTATGAAACAAAGCTCTACCTATGCTATTTAAATAATTTACAATGGCAATTATGCGCATTAAAAAGGTATACTTCTGTTTCGCGTATATTTTACATTTTATCTGATTTTGATGATCTAAATAATCTTATAAACATAAACATCTTTTAGTATCGAAATCTAAAAAATGAATAAATTTGATTTTGTATAAATTTGTATTACTACCAATCATAATATATGAATCCAAAAGTTGATTTCTTTTTTAATAAAGCCGGACAATGGCAGACAGAATTTGAAAAATTAAGGACAATTGCCTTGAAGACTGAGCTTAAAGAAGATTTAAAATGGGGATGCCCGTGTTATACATACGAAGGAAAAAATATTTTCTTAATTCATGGTTTTAAAGAATATTGTGCACTCCTCTTTTTCAAAGGTGCTTTGATGAAGGATGCTGAAAATATTTTGATTCAACAGACTGAAAATGTACAGGCTGCAAGACAAATTCGCTTTACAAATCTGCAGCAGATCATTGATTTAGAGCATGTTTTAAACGATTATATATTTGAAGCGGTGGAAATTGAAGAATCCGGAGTGAAGGTTGAAATGAAAAAAACGAATGAATTCAACATACCTGAAGAATTTGCTCAAAAACTAAATGAGAATCCTGAACTTCAGAAAGCTTTTGAAACGTTAACTCCGGGAAGACAACGGGCATATCTACTCTATTTTTCCTCAGCTAAACAACCAAAAACCAGAATATCCAGAATTGAAAAATACATTCCGGAAATTCTTAACGGAAAAGGTTTAAATGATTAAATTTTTAAATAAGGCTTTTAGGGTAAGACTTTATTGTTTATAAATCAACAATAAATTATTATTTCAATAAAATTTAAAATTAAAGTAGCTCGGAAATTAGTATTTTAGTAAGATCAGTAATTTATTATAAAATGATAAGGTTATGAAAAAAATCCTTTTAATAGGCTCGTTATCGGTTATATTGCTTAACTGCAACAAAAAGCCGGAAGCTCCTGCTGCTGATAAAGTTTCTGCGGATACTGCTACGACAACAGAAAAAGTGATTGATACACTAGGCGCGAAATCATTCTGTTACATGGGAGTTACCCGAAAAGATACCGTTTTTGTAAGCATTGATGATAATCTGGGAACCATCACCGGAAAAATGGCGACCAAAAACAGCGAAAAAGACAGCAATAAAGGTACTTTAAGCGGAATTAAATCTGGAGATACGCTTAAACTAACGTATGAATTTGCTTCTGAAGGGGTTTCAGGAAATAAAAACGACATCTATTTTATACAGACCAAAGACGGCTTAATGGAAGGAATCGGCGAACGTGATGCCGAAACCGGAACAAAATATGCCAACGAGAAAAAGATAAAATATGAAGGCGGAAGAAACCTTAAAACCGCTGATTGCAATACGGTTACAAAGGCTCTACAATAAAAGTAAAATATAAATGCAACCAAAAACGGTTGCATTTTTTTTATAATTCTTTATTAATAATTGCAATAAATCTGTTTACGGCTTCATCATCTGTATTCCAGGAAGTGATGAGTCGGACAGCAGAAAAATGCTCATCGATTTTCTTCCAGACATAAAATTCAAACTTTTCTGATAATTTTTCAATTAAATCATGACTCAGAATCGGGAAAATCTGATTGGTGTATGTATCAGATAAAAACTGTACTCCCCTTTCTTTCATCGCATTTTTCATCTTCATCGCCTGCGAATTGGCGTGTTTTGCCAGATCAAAGTACAGATCATTTTTCATCAGTTCCAGAAACTGAATTCCCAGAAGTCTTCCTTTGGCAAGCAACGCTCCTTTCTGTTTGATATTGAATGCAAAGTCCTGCTGTAAATCTTTATTGTTGATGACAATTGCTTCCCCGATTAAAGCTCCGTTTTTGGTTCCCCCCAAATAAAAAATATCAGTCAGTTCTGCCACTTTTTCCAGCGTAAGATCGCTGATTTCGGAGGTTAAACCATGTCCCATTCTTGCGCCATCCATGAACAGATAAAGACCTTTTTCTTTACAGAATCTAGAAAGTTCTTCCAATTCTTTTAAGGTATAAATCGTTCCCAGTTCCGTGGAATTCGAGATGTAAACCATTTTTGGCATTACCTGATGCGGAATATTTTTATGATTTTCCAGAACCGGAATAATGTCTTCCGGAGTTAATTTTCCGTCTGCTTTTTCAATGCTCAGAATTTTATGTCCCGTTGCTTCAATTGCTCCGGTCTCATTGTTAAGAATATGTCCTGTCGATGCAGAAACTGCACATTGATAAGGTCTTAAAACCGAAGAAATAACGATAAGATTTGCCTGCGTTCCGCCCGAAACAAAATAGATCTCAGAATCCGGACCTGCGATTTTTTCTTTTATCAGTGCTTTTGCTTCTAAAGAATATAGGTCTTCTCCGTAACCGGCTTGCTGATGAAGATTATGCTCCACAAGAGCCTTTAAAATATTGGGATGACAACCTTCCGAATAGTCGTTTTTGAATGAAAATTTCATAGAGTAAAATTAAAAAAGTTCGCTGAAAGTGCCTAATTTATTCATATTATTTTGTTAGATTTGTACAGAATATCATCTAACATTTTGAAAAATACATTAACAGAAGAGAATTATCTCAAAGCGTTGTTTCATCTGGTCGACCATGAAGGAAAAGTAACGATTAACGAACTGAGCAAATTTTTAAACGTAAAAATGCCAAGCGTTAACAATATGATGAAGAAATTTGCAGACAAAAGCTGGGTAATTTACGAAACCTACAAACCACTGATTGTCACGGATAAAGGTCGTCGGGAAGCTTCTCTGGTTGTAAGAAAACACCGTCTTACAGAAATGTTTCTGGTGAAAAAGATGAATTTTGGCTGGGAAAATGTTCATGAGATCGCGGAACAACTGGAACACGTCCATTCTACTGTTTTCTTTGACAAAATGGATGAAATTCTGGATTACCCGAAATTCGATCCTCACGGAGAACCCATTCCCGATAAAGATGGAAATATTATTGCGCAGGATTTGCAAAAGCTAAGCAACTGCGAAGTTGGTGAGACAGTCATTTTTGCTTCGGTTACACTCTCGGATGATGCTTTTTTAAATTATCTTACGGAAAGAAATTTACTCCTGAATAAAAAAATCAAAATTATTAAAATTGAAAGTTTTGATAGATCCGTAACCATCGAAATCGAAGGAAAACAGGAAGTTTTAAGCAAAAAAGCAACTGAAAAAATATTGGTGAAGAAGTAATTTTTTCACCAATAAATAAATGCTTTGAAAAGTTCATTTTGATGATTTTAAGTGTTTCTCTAAGCTTGTCGAAAAAGATAAATAATATTTTACCTGAGTTCAGGATAAGTCTTCTTAAACGCAAGGTTAAACAAAGAGATTCAATTATCAGGAATTCAGCTTTTAAGATATACAAAGGCGTAAAACTTATCAAAGTAATACCATTTCATTTTTGTTTTTTTTAAATAAACGAAGTGCCTTTGTTTACCTTACAAACTTTTAATAAGTAAAAAAAATCTTTTGCCTTTCTTTGCGATAAATTAATATAATACTATAAATCAATTATTTAAATTTATTTTCTTATTCCGAACTGAGGTTATTATTTTAAACTATTCTTCAGAATTTCAGAAACCTCTTCAATCTCTTCCAAAGTATTGAAATAATGAGGCGATAATCTCACAATTCCGTTGATTTTTTTATTTGTAAAATCAATTAACGCTGAATTCTTATATGTTACAGAAAAGAAGACATTATTTTCTTTCAAAACCTTCTGAATATTTTCCAGATCGCCATCCGGACCGGAAAATGTAACAATGCTGCTCAGATGATTTCCCCAATCCCAAACTTTAAAACCGATGTCTTTGAGTCTGTTCCGTAATTTTTCAGATAAAATCTTATTGTATTGCTCAATGTTATCCAATCCGATATTGTTGGCATATTGTATGGCGTGTTTAACTCCTAATAAAGAAGCATAGGAAATTTCCCAGTGTTCAAATCTTTTGGCTGTTTTAAACAATTCATAATCATTATATTCCGTCCAGTTCGCTCCTCTCATATCCAATAGCAAAGGTGCATAATCCTGTTCCAGAATTTTATCCGAAATATATAAAAACCCGGTTCCTCTCGGTCCGCGCAAAAATTTCCTTCCTGTCGCCGTCAGAAAATCGCAACCTATTTTGT
>NZ_JBBCQL010000280.1:0-5256 GCF_037149975.1 Chryseobacterium sp. VD8
CCAGAAATCTAAAAACAGGAAACAGAAGGAATCCAGAAAAAACCAACAAAACCAAGCGGTAGAATTTAAATAAATGAAAAAAAATTATCATACCTATTTTAAATTTTTAATCACCTGCGGAATGGCTGCCGCAACCCTTTCCTGCAGTAATACACGATTTCTGAAGAAAGGACAGATGCTTTACACAGGTGCAGAAGTGAAGATTGAAAACGATACTTTGCCGAAAAAGGAAAAGAAAGATCTTCAGAGTGCGCTTCAGGATAAGCTGACTCCCAAACCGAACTCTTCATTTTTAGGATTAAGACCTAAACTATACTTTTATAATATTGCCAAAGAACCGAAAAAAGAAAAAGGTTTCAATTACTGGCTGAAATATAAAGTGGGAGAAAAACCTGTTTTGCTGGGAGATGTAGACCGCGAATTCAATAAAGACATCATTGTTAATTATTCCGAAAACAAAGGATATTTCAATGCAAGAGCTACGTATGACACGGTTTCCAAAAACAAAAAAGCCAAAGTAATTTATACTTTAAAACCGGGAGCAAGATATCTGATCAGCAATGTAAAATTCCAGAAAGATTCTTCACTGGTCAATCAGGAAATCCAGAATCTGAAAGACAACACGCTTTTAAAGCAGGGAAATCCTTTCGATCTTGATGTGATAAAATCTGAAAGAGAAAGAATCGATAACCGTCTGAAAGAAAGAGGATTCTATTATTTTCATCCGGACAATCTTATCGTTCAGGCAGACAGTACGGTAAGCAAAAATCATAAGGTGGAACTGAATGTGAAGCTGAAGGATAATACTCCGGATCTGTCTACGCAACAATTCAGCATTGATAAAGTAATTGTTTTCCCGAATTATAGTATTCAGGATGTGAAACAGGGAAAATATTCGATCCCGATGAACACAGATTCGCTTCAGAAATATGAACACGGCGACATTTATGTTATCGATCCTCAGAATAAATTTAAACCGAAAATTTTCGACAGAGCATTATATTTTAAAAAAGGAGATCTATACAACAGAACCAATCATAATCTTACGCTGAACAGGCTCATCAGTCTTGGTGTTTTCAAATTTGTGAAAAATGAATTTATTGTTTCTGATTCTTTACAGCATAAATTTGATACATATTATCTTCTGACTCCGAGAGAACTGCAGTCGCTTCGTCTGGAAGCTTTGGGAAGAACCAATTCTGCAAACTACGCCGGAAGTGAAGTGAATCTTAACTGGACCCACCGTAATTTTTTCCGCGGAGCCGAACAGTTTAAAGCTTCTGTTTACGGTGCTTTTGATTTCCAGATCGGAGGTCCGGAAAACGCGAAAAATATTTTCAGAACGGGAGCGAATGCACAGCTTTCAATTCCGAGAATTGTTGCGCCTTTTAGATTTAATTCTTCGAGCGCATTTGTTCCGAGAACCAATATTTCGATCGGCTACGAATTCCAGAACAGAACAGAATATTATTCCCTCAATACGTTTACAGGATCTTTCGGGTACAACTGGAAAGAAAATGCAAGAAAAGAACATGATCTGAAGATTTTTGACATCACCTATGTTTCTCCGGCAAATATTACACCTCTTTACGATTCAATTTCAAGGAATAACGATGCTTTAGCCAGAGTGGTAAAACCTCAGTTGATATTCGGACCGATTTATTCCTATACGTATACCAACACGATGCTCCAGAAGCCAAATACTTTTTATTATAAAGGAACTCTGGATCTTGCAGGAAATTTAACCGGTTTGATTACGGGAGCGAATGTTGAAAAAGATAAAGAAAGAAAAATTTTCGGCGTTCCGTTCAGTCAGTTTGCGAAAATCGAAAATGATTTCAGGTTCTATCATAAATTCAATGAAAAAACTTCTCTGGCGACGAGAGCCATTGCGGGAGTTGCCTATCCTTACGGAAATTCGGAGTATATTCCTTTTTCCAGACAGTTTTTCTCGGGAGGAAGCAACAGTGTGAGAGCCTTCCGTGCAAGAACTTTAGGACCGGGAAGTTTTGATCCGAGAACCATTAAACCCGGCTATTATTTTGATCAGTCTGGAGACGTAAAGCTGGAACTGAATGCGGAATACAGAGCCAATCTTTATAAATTTTTAAATGTTGCCGTGTTTGCCGATGCCGGAAATGTATGGCTGATTAATGATGATCCTCAAAGACCGGGAGCGAAATTTTCTAAAGAATTTTTAAGCGAAATGGCTGTAGGCGCAGGTTTTGGTCTGAGACTTGATTTCTCTATCCTGATCCTGAGACTGGATCTAGCCATGCCATTGCGCGTTCCTTATTATGAAAGGGGTGAAAGATGGACATTTGATAAAATTAATTTCGGAGATTCGAGCTGGAGAAAAGATAATCTTATTCTGAATATCGCCATCGGATATCCTTTCTAAACCAAACCATCAATGATCGAACAATTAAAATTTTTCTGGGAAACGTTAAAAGAATCATTCAGACAATGGAATAATTCTTCGGCTTCAAGTGATGCCGCAAGTCTTGCCTATTACGCTATTTTTTCAATTCCCGGGCTTTTAATTATCATCATCTGGATTGCAGGGTATTTTTTTGGTGAGGAGGCTATTCGCGGAGAAATTACCAATCAGATCAGCGGAATTATGGGACAGGATGTTGCAAAAAGCATTCAGGATATGATTGCGGGAGCTTTAATTGACCGAGAAAATATTTTTATGAAAGCTGTGGGAGTCGGTTCCTTGGTTTTTGGTTCCACTACCCTGTTCTTTCAGCTTCAGCACTCGCTTAATAATTTATGGGATGTTCAGGCAACTCCTAAGAAAGCATTCGTTAAATTTTTACTGGACAGAGCCAACTCTTTGGGAATGATCCTGATTATCGGTTTTTTACTGATGATTACGATGGTACTTTCTTCAATGATCAGTATTCTGAATAACTGGATTACGAATTATTTTGGGATGGAAACCTATCTGATTGTTCAGTTGGTGAATTTTGTGATCGGTTTTGCCATTGTCATGTTGCTTTTTGCATTGATGTTTAAAATTCTTCCTGATGTAAGAATGCGTTGGAAACCTGTTTGGAACGGAGCTTTTCTAACCGCTATATTGTTTACTTTGGGTAAATTTTTACTGAGTCTATATTTCGGAACTACGAAACCTACTTCTGCTTTCGGAGCTGCAGGAACCGTGATTCTGATCATGATGTGGATTAATTATTCCTGTATGCTGATTTTCTTTGGCGCGGAATACACGAAAGTTTACGCCTATAAAAAAGGATATACGATTTTACCCTCTAAACACGCAAAATGGAGTGATGCCAAATTATATGAAGACAGTCTAAAAGAGAAAATGAATGCTGAAAAAGCTTAAAATGATAAAATAAAAAACCTCCAGAGCGTTCTGAAGGTTTTATTTTTACATTCTGTTTACGGTTTTTATTCCGAGTAAACCTAATGATTTTTTTATGGTTTTTGCCGTAAGATCTGATAAATTCAATCGGAACTGTTTCAGATTTTCGTCTTCCTGACTGATAATCGGATTGCTCTGATAGAATGAATTATAAGATTTAACCAAATCATACACATAATTGGCAATGAACGCCGGACTTAATAATTCGGCAGCTTTCTCTACCGTGCCTTTGTAGTTTGCCAAAAGCATAATCAGTTCCTTTTCATATTCATTCAAAACCAGATCTGAAGTTGCTTTAAATTCAAAATGAGCTTTAGACAAAACGGATTGTATACGTGCATAAGTATATAAAACGAAAGGTCCTGTATTTCCTGCAAATTCTACACTTTCATCCGGATTGAACAGCATTTTTTTCTTAGGATCAACTTTCAGCATGAAATATTTTAACGCAGCCTGCCCGATAATTTCGTAAGAAGTTTCTTTTTCTTCGTCTGTAAGACCTTCCAG
Source organism: Chryseobacterium sp. VD8 (assembly GCF_037149975.1). NCBI lineage: Bacteria > Pseudomonadati > Bacteroidota > Flavobacteriia > Flavobacteriales > Weeksellaceae > Chryseobacterium > Chryseobacterium sp. VD8. The sequence goes on from NZ_JBBCQL010000280.1 coordinate 3,896, forward strand.
TTTTCCTAATTCAGTGGTAATTGCTTTTGCTTCCTTATACATTTCCTGCATTAAATCATCTGCATCTACTACGGTTCCTTCACGGGATTTCATTTTTCCGTTCGGAAGTTCCACCATTCCGTAAGACAAATGATACAGCTGATCTGCCCATGAATATCCTAATTTTCCTAAAATTTTAAATAAAACCTGAAAATGATAATCCTGCTCGTTTCCAACGGTATAAATCAGTTTCTGAATATCATTCTGCTTGAAACGCTCTACCGCAGTTCCCAAATCCTGAGTCATGTACACCGAAGTTCCGTCTGAACGAAGCAGTAATTTCTGATCCAGACCTTCATCGGTAAGATCGCACCATACAGAACCATCTTCTTTCTGATACAGCACTCCTTTATCCAAACCTTCCTGAATCAAATCTTTTCCTAAAATATAGGTATTGCTTTCATACTGAACCTGATCGAAATCCACCCCCAATCTGTTGTATGTTTCATTAAATCCTTTGTACACCCAGGAATTCATCTCGTTCCAGAGATTTCTTACTTTTTCGTCGCCGTTTTCCCAATCCAGAAGCATTTGTTGCGCTTCTTTCATGATTTCAGTTACCGGTTTACAGATCTCTTTCAGATTGGATTTTTCAGCTTCAAGTTTACCTTCAGCTTCCAATACTTCTTTAAAAATACCCTGAAAGACTTTGGTATGGGATTTAATGGTTTCCAGTTCTTTTTCGTCTGAAATATTTTCTGCTTTATTCTTTTTGGAAATGATTTCTTCCACCTTTTTAGGAACAGCAGAAATCAAAGAATCATTATTTAAAGTTTCTTTGAACTGTTCTTCGAACTCTTCATGCAATGCAGAGAGATCAACTGTCTGAAGCAATTCTTTTTTCTTAGCTTCAAGAGAATTTATTTTTTCGTTTAATTTTTTAACTTCCTCTTTTTTAGGAGTGTCAAACAGATCAAATTTATTTATTCTGAAATCATTGAAGATTGTATTGGTCTGATTTTTCAATTCCTTATCAAACTCCACATAATATTTTCCTACGAAATGATCTCCTTTTGTATTAGTAGATTCGGGAGTTTCATTTTTCCCGAACTTTTCCCAAGCAAGCATGGATTTACAGATATGAATTCCTCTGTCGTTGATGATCTGTGTTTTAATGACATCATAACCCGCTTCTTTCAAGATTTGGGCAACGGAAAAACCTAATAAATTATTTCTTACGTGTCCTAAGTGAAGCGGCTTATTGGTATTGGGAGAAGAATATTCTACCATTACCGTAGCATTTTTACTTTCTACAGTATCGAAATCATTGTAAGCAGATGTAAAATTATCTACAAAAAACTGATTTCTGATTTTAATATTCA
>NZ_JBBCQL010000281.1:0-5237 GCF_037149975.1 Chryseobacterium sp. VD8
TACAGCCCAGCAAATATTGTTTAAAGGGAACTATTCAGGAGGTGCTACGAGGATGACCTGCCTGGCAACAGACGAGATCTATCTGAATGTAGCGGAGAGTTACGCACGACTTAATGATGTAACAAAGGCAATGCAGACCTTAAATGAATTGTTGAAAAAACGTTGGAAAACCGGAACGTATATTCCGATGACAGCTAATTCACAAGCTGAAGCACTGGAAATTATTTTAAAAGAAAGAAGAAAGGAATTATTGTTTCGTGGCTTGCGTTGGTCAGATCTTAAAAGATATAACCGTGATGGCGCAGGAATTTATTTGCAAAGAATCATAAATGGAACAACTTATACATTACCACCCAACGATCTCCGTTATGCCATAGCCATTCCTGAAGACATTATAAAAATGACGGGAATGCCTCAGAATCCAAGGTAAATCCGTAAACAAAAATGGGGTGGAAATTTCCACCCCAAATTATTAGCCAAATCACTTATTAAGGTTCCGGTCTGTAACCTTCTGATATCGCTAAAACTTCACTGTTGGTTTTAGAACCTAAAACGGCACTCAGTGAACTGCCATCGGGAACCTTCTTCAGGAGAACAATCGGTCGGGATTGTTGATGTACTCCAATGTGAAACATCACGGAATGCATTGGGTGACATATCGTTACTGATGTAGTAAAAAGTCTGCACAGCAGCTTTTTCTTTTTTCTCTATCGCTTTAAACGACATCACAGCTCCTGAGAATATCACGGCTGCAATCGCTACCGCATTGGCTTTCAAAATTTGATTAATTTTCATAATTCCGGTCTTTTTATATATCAAAAAAGATTACCATAAAAACTTTAGAGATCTGCTTGAGAAGTACAATTGAGTAGGTTAAGTCATTTAATTATACCATAGATCAGCGAATCTTGTCGTACCAAAATATCCTATTCTACATATTCTCAAACAAATTGTTGTTAATAAAATCATTTTAGAATTTCGGATTGTTAAACAGCTTTCGGCTGTCTAATTTTAAGGTTGAACATTAATAGCAAATTCAGTCACGATCGATCATCCGTAAATAATACGGTAACATACTTAGTCAGCAGGCCTGCTGTATCTTAGATTTAAACTTAAAGCAATAACAGAAAGAATGACACAGCCCATATTGAAATACAAATGCTGATGCCAGCTCATTTTCTCTAAAATCCCACCGCAGGAACAAGGGAGATTTTTATTTGTACTTAGCAGTAAAGCAGTATAACCGGTGAAGATGACCATCAAAACAAGGCTTCCTATCAGTCCAATAGTTCTGGTTTTCCGGTAGCATAACAATCCTGCTATAATAACTTCGACAATGATTATCGTGTAAGCCAGGAATTGCGAAAATCCATTCAAGAATGGTGATGCTGAAATCTGAACCTGGAAATTCTCAAAATCCAATATCTTACTGATAGCTGCATAGCAGAAGAGAATAACAAAGAAAATACTTACTGCAAATGGTATTATTTTTTTTAAATATTTCATGACATTAGTTTTTTTGTTGACAATATTCTGTGTAAAGTATATGTCTATTTTTCTTACAATTACTAATCAAATGTAAAACAGAAATTCAACAAAAAAAATGATTTACTAAGCCTGATTCCTATGTCTGATGCCAGTTTATAAACTGATCCTCTGTATCAAAATCCCAGAGCGGCATAGCTGTAGACTGTAGTTTTTTTCATAAAAGTGATTATAAGTTGGAATTAGACATTGTGCTCAAAAAGACAAATGATGCTTATTCAGCACATCAAATGTTATTTTGTGTGAATAAGAACCGTGACCGATAGCATTTTGGTTATGTAGTTTACAAAACACTTGGATATTCCATAAAAAATAACGTAATTTTATAAAACGTTTTAATAAAAATGAAGGTAACGTGCAGATGTTCAGGTTGTTTATATTGCTTTTGGTTTCCACTGCGGAATTATGGGTTGCGCAGAGTACAGACAATGTGGCCTATCATCAAATCAGAAAAAAGTACGATTACAAGAAGGTAAATGATACTACAGCACTTTCTTACGTTGACCTTTTAATTGCCCTCGCGAAAAAAGAAAAAAATTATTCCGAATTAACATATGCATACCAAGATGCCCTACATTTTGAGCCATCAGGATACCGCAAAAAGCTGTATGCAGACAGTGCAATAACTTCCGCTCAGCATAGTTGTAATAACGATCTTATTGCCTCTGCTTATCTTGGAAGGGGAATTGTGTCTTACTTTATTTTTAAAGACTATCAACCTGCATTGGATGATTATATAAAAGCGTTATTCTACGCCAGATATAGCACTAATCCATACATAAAGTATATTATATTATATCACCTGGGTGTAATGAAGAGTTATCTGGGATATTATGATGAGGCAGTCAGTCAATTTGAGACCTGTTCGGCATTCTTTAGACAGGAAATTTTGAAAAATAATTCCCCAGATATCCTGTATAATATGCGCAAAGGCTATTATAATACTTTAAATCAACTTATCTATTGCTACCAGCAAATGGGAGATGATGATAGTGCCGACCGCTTAATTGAAATAGGCAAAAGGGAAATACCCAAAGATTTAGATTTCGTCCAGTTAAGGAGTTATTTTTTTAAATCAGAAGGTATTTCTAAATTCCGTAAAGGAAATTACGAGCAAAGTATTGCCGATCTCAATCGTGCACTTCCGGAACTGGTCAGGGTAAATGACTTTGCCGGGGTATCAGTGATCTACTTTTATCTAGGAAAGAATAAATTGGCTCAGCACCGAGAACAAGAATCCTTTAGTTTTTTTAGAAAAGTTGATTCTCTTTATCAGAAATACCATTTTTTCTTTCCTGAGCTTACGGAAAACTATAAGATTTTACTGGAGAATGCCCGTAAAAAATCAAATATAGATGAGAGCTTATCTTTTGCCAATACCCTCCACAAAATTGAAAAAATAAACATAGAAGACACACATCATCTTTTTATTCAGTTTGAGGCCGAGCGGATAAATATTGAATATTCGAGTATTACACAGCGTTACAGGAATATTCTCTTCGGCGTTGTAGCAGTCTCTATGTTTTTACTTATATTCACTATAAACACTTATCTGGAAAAGAAGTCCGAGAAAACATACGATGTGGTCTTAGCGGGTGTGGGTGTTGATATTGAGAGATTAAAAAATGATTTCTCACCGCCAAAATCCACATTGAGTGCAGAGATTCGCAACAGAATTCGGAAGAATCTCCAGAAATTTGAAGACGAAAAAGAGTTTTTGAAACCGAACCTGAGTTTGAAAAAAATTGCAATAAGAGTAGGGACAAACCCTAATTATCTATCTTCCTACATTAACACGGAGAAAGGAATGCATTTTAACCGTTACCTAAGTGGGTTGCGCATTAAGTATATCGCCGAATTGCTCGCAGAAGATCCTATAGCAGTTCATCAGAAAACAGAAGTTCTTGCCAAACTATGCGGAATTGCCTCTCGCTCCAACTTTCTAAAACTGTTTTCGGAGATCTATGGTATGTCGCTGCAAGAGTATCAGCATCAGTGCAGAGAAAAGTTTGCTGCGAATGAAGATCTTAATTAAGTTGTGTTTGGATGATGTCTACAACACTCCTCAAATCGTAGATTTTCTGATATCGCATTTTAAAATCGCCTAAATCAATTTCATATATTTTCTCTGATTCAAGAGATTGAAGGAGATTGAGGAAGATTGAATTGCTGAAATCGTGTAGATATTGATTCAATGCGTATATTTGGAATATTCAACAATAATTAAATAAGAGGTAAATATGGGATTTTTTGACTTTTTCAAGACAAAACAAAAAAAGGAAAATGAATTAAAAGAAAGTGATGACGCAATTTCACAATCGAAAAAAATCATTGAAAATTCTATTCTTGATGACGGATACCATAAACCATCAAATTGGACGTCGAACTATATTTATGGATTCATTAATGGAAATCCTATGCAAAAAATCTCCAATCATAATGATTTAATAGAAATTATTAGAAACACGATTGGTAATGGAAAAGGCTATATCGCAATAGATTCAATATTTCATCCTTATAATTTAATAAATCATAAAGGTGCTACTGCCTGGGATTTAGCTTGGTTTTGGTTGTATACTCAGGACCAAGGGAAAATTATTTCTGAAATTGCAGGAAATGAAACTGCTACAATTGTTCAATCTGAAAATTTAAACCTACTGGAGAATTTCAGGATTTGGCCGAATGACAACTTAAATCCCCATAAGAATAAGCAATATGATAAATTCGTTCCTTTTGTTCTTCCTTATTTAACTTACTCGATAGATGATAAAGATGAAGAACATTGGGTAAAAATGATAAATGCTGAATTGCAGTTGCAGGGACACGCTCATACGTATATAGAAAATTTCAACCGTGTCTTATCAAATAATGTTGAAGGACACGTTATGACATTAGGTTTTGGAGAATTTAACAGAGAAAATTTAGACGACCTGATCAATAAATTCACAGATTTTTATGACCAGAATATGAGTGGAAAATAAAACTCTTAGTTTTACGTGTTGAAATAGAGTCGGAAAAACAACTTTGACGAAGAGATTGCACCGTAAATGTTTGTGTGAAGGTCATTTTCATTTCAGGTCATTTCTGGCATTATTTTATCAACACTAATGATAAAAATAGTAAATGAAAGATTTGTTGTTTGAAAATTGGGAAAAACTTGGACAGGTCGCACTGATGACGATTGCCTCTTTTGTCATTCTATTCCTTTTCATCAGGATCTCAGGTAAAAGGACACTGGCCAAGTTCAACGCTTTTGATTTTGTGGTCACGGTTGCACTGGGCTCCACATTGGCCTATATGATGCTTGCGATGGTCCCATTGGCAGAAGGTGTAATGGTGTTATTTCTGATAATAGCCTTACAATACCTGTTCGCGAAATTGGCCAGTACATCCGATAAGATGGAACACCTGATCAATTCCTCTCCACGCTTACTGTTCTATAAAGGCAAATACCTCAAAGACAATATGAACACCGAGGCCATAACGGTTGATGAGATCAACGCTGTAGTGCGTCAGGAAGGAATTGAAAGGTTAGATGATGTTTTGGCAGTTGTCATCGAGCTCAATGGAGAGATCAGCGTCATCAAAAAATCGGATACTCAAGGTGGCAAAAGCTCTTAAGAAGATCTTGATATTCCTGACGGTCAGGGAGGGGGCGATCTGTAGAATTTTGTAGTTATGTACTTGAATTC
>NZ_JBBCQL010000282.1:0-5172 GCF_037149975.1 Chryseobacterium sp. VD8
CTTCTACCACAACTTTAGAGCTAAAAAGCCGTTTTAATGATAAATGGAATAACAACTTAGTTGTAGGATATTCTTCAATTCACGATTACAGAGATCCGACTTCTCAAAATGTCATTTTCCCACAGGTTGAAATTTCTTACAACGGAGGAACTATTTTATTAGGAAATGACAGGGAAGCAACGGTTTTTAATATGAAGCAGAAAACTTTTGAAATCACGGATAACTTAACGTACAAAACAGGTCATCACACGTTCTTATTAGGAACTCACAATGAATTGTACAACATCGATTACGGTTTTGTGAATGCTTTAAACGGAAGAATTGCTTATAAAAGTTTAAATGATTTTTATAATTCAAATCCTGCAAGAATCAGGGGAACGTATTCTTTAACAGGTCAAAACAGAGATGATTTGTTTAACAATCCTTATGCAAGCTATAAAGTCAATTTGTTATCAGCATATCTTCAGGATGAAATTAATTTAGGAAGATTAAGGTTAACTCCGGGAGTAAGAGTTGATTATACAGATTTACCTGATAAACCGATGCTAAGTCCTAAAGTAACCAGCTCTCCTGCAGATCCAAACTACGGAAATACATATACTTACACACCGCTAAGCCAGCTAACAAACAATTATCTGAACAAACCGACCATCTCGCCAAGATTAGGATTTAATTTAGATCTTACCCAAAACAGATCTTTAGTAATGAGAGGAGGTTCAGGAATTTTTGTGGGAAGAATTCCGTTTGCATGGTTGGGTTATGCTTATTATAATGACGGAGTTGGATTCGGAAGTTATGATTATAATTCGCCAACTGCCGCGCAATTGGCAACAAACGGAGATCCTCTGGTAAGCTCAAATTTTCCGAAATGGCAGAATTCATCAAAAGTTCAGGTCGATTTAATTGATAATAACTTCAAAATGCCAAGAGTCTGGAGAAGTTCATTAGCTTTTGATTATACCGTTTCAGGATATAAATTTACATTAGAAGGAATTTACACAAAAGTTTTATATGATCTTAAATTCCAGCAGGTTAATAAAACGGATAACGTGACGTATTTCAGCTATGATACCAATCACGAAATGCCGGTCTACACAACGAACATCAACAGTAATTTCTCTAATGCTTATATGCTTTCCAATACAAAAGAAGGATACAGATACAATTTAACAGCCCAGCTTCAGAAATCTTATAATTTTGGCTTAAATTTCTTCGTTGCATATACGTATGGTGATGCGAAAGACATTACAAACGGGATCAGAAATTCTATGGAAAGTAACTGGCAAATGAACCAGTCTTTAACACCAAATGATCCCAAATTATCAACTTCTAATTTTGCAATTAAAAACAGAGTTGTTGCAAATGTAGGGTATACTTTACCACTTTCTGAGTCGAACAGGTTATCGGCGAATGTTTATTTCAATGCACAATCCGGAAACCCTTTCTCTTGGGGATTTGTAAACAGTACCATTGCAAATACAGGACAGGCAGCAGGTTTAGCTTATATTTTCAAAGATGTAGCTGAAGCAACAAAATATATAGCTCCGATTAAAGACGGATCCGGAAATATTCTGGTTACTACAGCTCAGCAGGTTGCCGATTACGAGAAATTCATCAGCAGTAATGCATATTTAAACAGCAGAAGAGGAAAATTCACAGAAAGAAACGGAGATTTCACTCCTTGGAATATTCAGGCTGACTTCAGAATAATGGATGAAATAAGATTAAGCGAAAAATCTAAAAATACGCTTCAGATCTCATTAAGTATCATCAATTTAACGAATTTGTTAAACAAAAACTGGGGAAAAGTTTATTTCGTACCAAATACATTCAACTCAACTGCAAGTGTAGGTTTAACGAAGGTTGGAAATATTGCCTCCGGACAGCCTTCTGCAGGAGATCCAACGTATAACTTCAGAACACCCGGGCTGCCTTACACCATCGATCAGTTTGCATCGAGATTTCAGGCACAGCTGGGAATCCGTTATAATTTTTAACAGTATTTTCATTTCTTACATAATATAGACTTATTAGATTCTTTCAAGAAGAAGTCCGAAGTTTTTTTTCGGGCTTCTTTTACTGTTAATATAACTAAGCATTTAGTTATATTTATTATATTTGCTGACTTTTAGAAACGAAAATAAAAATTAAATAAAGATGAAAAAGTTTATCACAACATTTTCTTTAGCGGCAGGACTTTTCCTTACGTCTAACATGGTAAGTGCACAGCAAAAAATCGGGCACGTAAATTCTGATGATATTTTTGCGAATCTTCCTGAAGCTAAAACAGCAGAAGGATCATTAGACACTTTCACAAAAACAAAACAGGGTGAAATTGAAAAAATGATTACTTCTTACCAGACAAAACTAAAAGCAGCTCAGGATAAGGAAAAGACAATAAGTGAAGCAAATAAGGAAACTGTAATTAAGGAATTAACGGCAGCTCAGACAGAATTGCAGACTTTAGGTAAAGATATTGAAGCTTCCAGAACAAAAGCTGCGCAGGAAATTTCTAAAAAACAGACCGAATTATTCGCTCCTATTCAGAAAAAGGTAAGCTCTATGATTGCTACTGTTGCGAAAGAAAAGGGATTGGCTTATGTTTTTGATATCGCACCTTCCCAGGGAAACAGTCAGGTTGCTTATATGGATGGAGGAGAAGATATTACTCCGACTGTAAAATCTAAACTTGGAGCTACAGCCACTGCTGCGAAACCTGCTTCTAAATAATTTTTCTGGAAAAATACTCATCTGAAAAATAAAAAAAGCTGGAAATTATGAATATTTAATTTCCAGCTTTTATTTCATTGTTTTACATCGATCTAATCGAGCGGCTTTCGACCTGATATCAGATTATACAGTACCACGATAATGGCAATAACCAGTAAAACGTGAACCAGATATCCTGTACTCATTCCCGGAACGACTCCTAACATTCCTAAAAGCCATACCACAATACAAATGACTGCGACTAACCATAATATACTTCTCATAATTAAAAATTTTAAGTGATTTGATAAAGTAGATACACATATTATGCCTTTTTATTAAAAACAGCTTAAAAATATATACCACATATTATGAAAAGTGAATATTTTCCTTCAAAAATAAGGGTGTAAATGAAATTTAATTCAGAACCCCAAAATGAATTAAAGCTTTTTCAATTCCATGATTGTCAACATCTTCTGTAATGTAGTCTGCAACTTCTTTTAAGCTGTCATTAGCATTTCCCATCGCAATGCCGATTTTTGTAAATTTTAACATAGAAATATCATTTCCGCCGTCTCCGAAAGACATGGTTTCTGAAACATTAATATTAAAATGTCTGCAGAAATTTTCAATTCCGGTCTGTTTACTAATGTTTCCGGGATTTACATCGGCAAAAAGCGGAGTCCATCTGGAAGATATACTTTTCGGCATTACTTCTTTCATGAATGTGGCTTCAGCCTCCGGTTTCAGAAAAATATTAGCCTGAAGCACATTCTCAACATCAATATTTTCTTTATCATGAATGGGCGGAACAGGAATATTAATATGAGAATACATTCCCACTACTTCAGGCGTTGCATCATTTATTTCAACCTTATCTTCATACATTAAAGAATAGCTCAACGGAATATTTTTAGCATAATTAATCAGACTTTTGATGTCGGAAGGATCTATTGTATATCTGGAAATCAGCTTCTTGGATGTTGTGATACAGTATGCTCCGTTAAAAGTGATAAAGCCGTCAAACTTCAGATGATCGATATGATGCAGAGAATTGATTGATCTTCCCGTTGCTATAATTACTTTTATTCCTTTTTCTCTGAGTTTCTGAATTGCATTTTGAGTTGAAGAGGGTACTTTTCCTGTTTTAAAGCTTAATAAAGTTCCGTCTATATCGAAAAATACCGCTTTAATGTTGTGATCTTGGGTGTTCATTGAAGTTTAATGATTTAATCGTTTAAGTTGTATAACAAAAATACAACAATATAATTTTGTTTTATGATGTCGTATTTTAATTAAAACTGAATTATTGCAGAATCTGTAAGGTATAATTCTTGTACAGTTTTTACCACACCAAAAAATAATATTATGAAAAATCAGGAAGAAATCGATCTTTTGAATGATCTCGTGCACATTACCAACGACAGAATAAAAGGTTTTGCTAAAGTGGAAGGTAAAATATGGGAAAGTTATCCGGACGTAAAATCAGAATATGCCAGAATGAATTCTCTTTCTAAAGTCATGAAAAATGAACTTATTGATCTCATCACAGAACATGGAGGAGAAGCGAACGATTCACCCTCTATCGCCGGAACACTTCACAGAACATGGATTGATATTAAAAATTCTTTTACTATTGGAAATACGGAAGAATCCACCATTGAAAACGTAATTTTCGGCGAAAAAGCAGCGATTGACGCTTACCAAAATGCAATCGACACCGGAAAACTGAGTAAAAAAAGCAGAGAAATCGTTTCAGAACAGCTCAAGCATATTAAAGATTCTTATCATGAATTTAAAGGAATGAGCAATTACAAAAATTAATTGATCTGTTTAAAAGCATAAACTTCCCAAACCGGGAAGTTTTTTTAGTTTAAAAATGTTGAAAAAAAAAATTAGAATTGATAACTGACGGCTTTTTTTGGGGAATTCTGAGGATTAAAAATCACCAAAGATTGAATAAAATCACCTTTTTTTTGATTGTTTTGGACAAATCTTACTTCTTTTATATTGAGTAGAATAGAGATAACAGAAGAGTTATTTATTATGATAAATTAATGATTATCAAAAAGATATAATTTCCATAAAAGTAAAAGACATTCATTATTAAATACAGAATTAAGGCGTCAAAGGAATTTGAGAAAATTTTCCATTAAATTCTTTTGTATTATTAAAATTATTCATACATTAGTGATGTATAAAATACAGGTTTTATCATTTTATAGAATTTAGGGAATAAAATAATTAACCAAAAGTTTTATTTATTCATCTCTATATTTAATTCTGCTTTAAAATTAGGTACATGCCACTCTTGTAAAAGGGTGGTGTTTTTTTAAGAAAGTGCAGAAAAAGATACAGCTTTTTTAAGTCGAAGTAAGCCTAACTGTCATATTACCCGTCATTTAACCGAAACCGTAAATTAACATAATATTTCACAAAAAAATCATTCAGTTTCATGAAAAT
>NZ_JBBCQL010000283.1:0-5159 GCF_037149975.1 Chryseobacterium sp. VD8
CATGGGAATTTTAGAACATGGAAAAGATATTGTTTCCGTAGATAAGAGAACCCAGATTAAAACCGCTAAAATGCTGGCAAAAAGTTTAGCAGAACATGGTTATACGCAACCTATCGAGCAAAAAGTAAAAGTTTTAGGTAAAGACGCTTTAGGAATGTTCTACGTAGGAACAGACCAGATGTTAACCGGAAATTATATTTCTGAGCATGATAAGAAAATTGCAGATAAGTTAGCCAACGTAATGGTGGGTGGAAATCTTTCTGAGCCAACGGTTGTAACAGAGCAGTATCTATTGAATCTCGAAAGAGAAACGTTCTTACAGCTTTGCGGGGAAAGAAAAACACTGGAGAGAATTCAGTATATGTTACAAAATGGTAAACCGTTGAGAAATTAGATTTATCTGTAAAATTTAGAGAGTATTAACGTAAAAAGTATTTTAATATGCATGATTTTCGGCAACTTGAAGTTTGGAAAAAATCAATTCAACTTTGCAAAACATATTATTTTTTTCAAAAGAATTTCCAAAAGACGAATTATTTGGTCTTATATCTCAATCCAGAAGATCGTTATATTCTATTCCTTCAAACATAGCTGAAGGTGCTGGAAGAGATACTAAAGCTCAGTTTTCACATTTTTTAAATATTGCTTTGGGTTCTTCTTTTGAATTTGAGACTCAAATCATAATCGCCAAAGATTGTGAATTTTTTCCGGATGATAAATTTCAAAAGACTCTTACTGAAATACAGCATATCCAAAATATGATTATTAAACTGAAAAAAGTTTATTCAAGTTAAAACTTAAATACATTGTACATCATACAATAATACATTATACAATTTATGAAAACAGCATATATAGTAAAAGGGTTCAGAACTGCCGTTGGAAAAGCTCCAAAAGGAAGTTTAAGATTCACAAGACCCGATGTAATGGCGGCAACCGTAATTGAAAAATTAATGGCAGAACTTCCGCAATTAGACAAAAACAGAATCGATGACCTTATCGTTGGGAATGCGATGCCGGAAGCTGAACAGGGCTTAAATGTGGCACGTCTGATTTCTTTAATGGGGCTTAACACAGATAAAGTTCCCGGAGTTACCGTTAACAGATACTGCGCATCCGGAAGTGAAGCCATTGCGATTGCTTCTGCAAAAATTCAGGCAGGAATGGCAGACTGCATTATTGCAGGAGGTACAGAATCGATGTCTTACATTCCGATGGGTGGTTACAAACCGGTTCCTGAAACTCAGATTGCCAAAACAAATCCTGATTATTATTGGGGAATGGGTTACACTGCGGAAGAAGTTGCCAAGCAATATAAAATTACGAGAGAAGAACAAGATCAGTTTGCGTTTGAATCTCATATGAAAGCTTTAAAAGCAAATCAGGAAGGAAAATTTAAAAATCAGATCGTTCCGATTCCTGTTGAATATAATTTCTTAGATGAAAACCAGAAAATGCAGACTAAAAAGTTTGATTTCTCTGTTGATGAAGGTCCGAGAGCAGATACATCTTTAGAAGGTCTGGCTAAATTGAGACCAGTTTTTGCTAACGGAGGAAGCGTAACCGCCGGAAACTCATCCCAGATGAGCGACGGAGCGGCTTTCGTAATGGTCATGAGCGAAGAAATGGTAAAAGAATTAGGACTTGAACCTGAAGCAAGATTGGTTGCTTATGCCGCAGCAGGATTGGAACCAAGAATTATGGGAATGGGACCAATTTATGCAATCCCGAAAGCTTTAAAACAGGCAGGTCTGGAATTAAAAGATATTGAGCTTATCGAACTAAACGAAGCATTTGCCTCACAATCAGTTGCAATCAAAAAAGAACTGGGTTTAAATCCGGATATTTTAAATGTAAACGGAGGAGCTATTGCTTTAGGTCATCCTCTTGGATGTACCGGAACAAAATTAACGGTTCAACTTCTTGACGAAATGAGAAAACGTGGAAATAAATATGGTTTGGTTTCCATGTGCGTTGGAACAGGACAGGGAGCAGCGAGTATTTTTGAACTTCTTTAATTAATTATAGATTTTAAATTATAAATTTTAGATGAAATGAGTTTTAAGGAAGACAATTTGATTCAGATTAAGACATTTGAATTTGCATTGAAAATTATCAAGTTTTATATCGAATGCAAAGCTCAGAATGAATTTATTTTATCAAAACAAATTCTTCGTTGCGGAACTTCAATTGGTGCCAATGTTGAAGAAGGAATCGCAGCTCAATCTAAAAAAGACTTTATTTCCAAACTTTCAATTGCAAACAAGGAAGCACGGGAAACCAGATATTGGCTGAGACTTTATCAGTCTTCAAATTTAGTTCAAATCGAAATTGATTCCTATTTAAAAGAAATTGAAAGTATCATTAATATTTTAACGAAGATCATTAAAACTTCATCTGAAAATTTATAACTGAAATCTAATTTAAAATTTATAATCTAAAATTTAAAATAAACAATAATGAGCAATATAGTAAAAGGAGGAGAATTCTTAATTAAAGAAATTCCTGCAAACGAAATTTTCAGTCTTGAAGAACTGAATGAAGAACAAAAAATGCTTCGCGATTCTGCGAAAGAATTTATAGACAGAGAAGTAGTTCCGCAAAAAGAACGTTTCGAGAAAAAAGATTATGCATTTACCGAAGAAGTAATGCGTAAGCTTGGAGAAATGGGATTATTGGGAATTGCCGTTCCTGAAAATTACGGAGGTCTTGGAATGGGATTCGTAACAACCATGCTTGCCTGCGATTACATTTCCGGAGTTACAGGTTCATTGGCAACTGCTTATGGAGCGCATACCGGAATCGGTACCCTTCCCATCGTTCTTTACGGAACAGAAGCTCAGAAACAAAAATATCTTCCGGATTTAGCAGCGGGAACAAAATTCGGTGCTTATTGTTTGACTGAACCGGATGCAGGTTCTGATGCCAATTCAGGGAAAACAAGAGCAAAATTGTCTGAAGACGGAAAACATTACATCATCAACGGACAGAAAATGTGGATTTCCAATGCAGGATTCGCCGATACTTTTACTTTGTTTGCCAAAATTGATGATGATAAAAACATCACAGGTTTCGTGATCAACCGTTCAGAACTGGAAAATCCTGAAAGCCTTACTTTTGGTGAAGAAGAACACAAATTGGGTATTCGTGCCTCTTCTACGCGTCAGGTTTTCTTTAATGATATGAAAATTCCTGTTGAAAACCTTTTAGGAGAAAGAAACAACGGATTTAAAATCGCTTTAAATGCGCTGAATGTCGGCCGTATCAAATTAGCGGCGGCTTGTCTGGATGCACAGAGAAGAATTTTAAACCACTCTATTCAATATTCTAACGAGAGAAAACAATTCGGAGTTTCTATTTCGACTTTCGGAGCAATCAGAAAGAAACTGGCTGAAATGGCAACCGGAGTTTTCGTGAGTGAAGCAGGATCTTACAGAGCAGCAAAAAATATTCAGGATAAAATTGATGAACTGGTTGCAGGAGGAATGGATCATCAGGCTGCAGAACTGAAAGGAGTTGAGGAATTCGCGGTTGAATGTTCAATTCTTAAAGTTTTCGTTTCAGATCTTGCGCAGCATACTGCCGATGAAGGAATTCAGGTGTACGGAGGAATGGGATTCTCTGAAGATACTCCGATGGAAGCAGCATGGAGAGATTCAAGAATTTCAAGAATTTATGAAGGCACCAACGAAATCAACAGATTATTAGCGGTTGGAATGCTTATCAAGAAAGCGATGAAAGGAGAATTGGATCTATTATCTCCGGCAATGGCGATCAGCAAAGAATTGATGGGAATTCCTTCATTTGAAGTTCCGGATTATTCAGCTTTCATGAGCGAAGAAAAAGCAATTATTGCGAATCTTAAAAAAGTATTCTTAATGGTTTCCGGAGCGGCGCTTCAGAAATACATGATGGATATCGAGAAACAGCAGCATTTATTGTTAAACGCTTCCGAAATTCTTAATCAGATCTATATGGCAGAATCTGCAGTTTTAAGAGCAGAAAAAAACTTCTCTCCTGATTCTGTGGAAGCAGCAATGGCTCAGTTAAACCTTTATAAAGCGGTTGAAAAAATCATTGTTGCAGCAAAAGAGGGAATTGTTTCTTTTGCAGATGGTGACGAGCAGAGAATGATGCTTTCCGGATTAAGAAGATTCACGAAGTATACCAATCATCCTAATGTGGTTGCACTAACAGAAAAAGTGGCAGCTCATTTTATTGAGAAAGGAGCTTATTAGTCTTTTATATATGAATTTGATTTCAAAGCGCCTCAATTTGAGGCGTTTTTTTATTAGAGACTATATTAAATCCTAAAGTTATGTAATATAATATGGCTTTAAGTTGTTTTAGTATTGAATCAATATTTTAAAAAGACAAGCTATAGATTCAATTATTTTTTATACTTTTAACGAAAATACAAAAAAATGAAAATAACATTATTAACAATTCTATTGTTTTCAGCATCACTTACAGCTCAGCAAAGGATTGGAAAACAATTAATTCCAAGAACAGATTCTGCCGGAATTTATAAAATTGATTCTAAAGAGATCCAGCCCCCACAAAAAGCAGATAAAAAAAATCTGTATAAAATGCCCTCTGCAAAACCCAAAGAAGGTACAGAATATTCCAGCCTAAAAGATCAAAGACAGGATAAAAATGATTACAGAATGCTGAATTCCATCTCTCCGGAAATTCCGGAAAAAGAAGAGATTGCGAAACAGGCTCCGTCATCATCAAAATAAACAAATCTTAAAATTATACACATGGGAAAATTTATTATTTCTACAAGAAAAAACGGTGAGTTTCAATTTAATTTAAAAGCGGCAAACGGACAGGTTATCCTTTCCAGCGAAGGCTACAGTTCTAAAGCCGGTTGCCAGAATGGCATTGAGTCGGTAAGAAAAAACGCTCAGGACGATTCTAAATTTGAAAGGCTTACCGCAAAAGACGGACGTTCTTATTTTAATCTTAAAGCAACAAACGGGCAGATTATCGGAAGCAGCCAGATGTATGAATCTGATAACGGCATGGAAAAAGGCATCGAATCCGTAAAAAACAATGCGCCAAACGCATCTGTGGAAGAAGAGCTTGATTAGAAAAGATATCATAAAATAATTTTTGTAAAATGTCTCAGAATGTTGAGGCATTTTTTATCTTTG
>NZ_JBBCQL010000284.1:0-5082 GCF_037149975.1 Chryseobacterium sp. VD8
CCTCCCAAATAGGTTTACCATCAATCGCATTTTCAGCATCAAAATTTGATAAAAAATCTTTTTTTAAATCAGATAAATCAGTATTGATCATATTAATATGATCGATAGATTTTAAGGGTATAATTATGTTGTCCAAAAACAGATTGTAATTTTCAAGCAATCTCCAATCAAAGTAGATTGCTTGTAAAGGATATCCTATTTTCTTTGTAAGCATTAACATTGGATTTCCCAGATATGCTACTGATAACCTACCAATTCCTTTTTCCCCCGCTTTAATCCTAGGTCTTTTCCATAAAGTATCTTCTGACTCTTGATCTACTTCTGCCCTCGATTTTGAATCCGTTCCAAGCACTAACCATTTGTCTAAAATGTCAGTACTGGACATTCCTTTACCATCGTCAGAAATAATAAAATATGACTTTGAAAGCCCATTATATCCTTCTTTATACAAATCAGCTCTTAAGTTATCTGCATAAGCATCATAACCATTTTTCCAAAGCTCCGTAATTGCAGTTGGTAAATCGGCAATTTGCCCTTTCCCTAATAAATCTACGGCTCTGGCTTTTGTTCTAAACTGCATTATTATGATTTTGGATTATTGCTTTGCCTATGGCGGTAGCATATTTTGGTGGTACAGCATTACCAATCATCCTTGCGGTATTGGCAATACTTGTTGTTTTAAAAATATAATCTTTTGGAAAAGACTGTAATACAGCCCCTTCTCTTAATGAAATAGCTCTATCTTCTTCTGGGTGTCCAAATCGCCCATTAGATAAGCTAAAAAATTTAGTAGTTATTGTAGGAGACGGCTTATCCCACCACATTCTTCCATAAACATCTTTAAAGCCGTCGGTTTTCCCTTTATGGCATTTTGGAGCTAATTCTTCATTATTAACGTAAGCTAATCTCGTCCCTCCATTTTTGGGGGTTACGGCAAGCCTATCTAAGTTTATTTTTTGTAATCCAGCTACCGTATGTAAAAATGGAGAATTATCTTTATGACCATGAGAAACTTTAGGAAATCCATTATGCTCTCCAATAACATCTCTAACAGTAACTTTTTCTCCTTTTAAAGGAATAGGCGTTATTTCCTGTGAGCTAACCCGGTTAGCAATTAATGTGAATCTTTTTCTATGTTGTGGAACACCATATTCACTCACTTCGTGAACATCAAAATGAACTTTGTAGCCACTTTCATTTAATCGTCTTACAAAACCTGCTAAGCCACTTGCTCTTTTTTTTCTAAGAACACCAGGTACATTTTCAACAACTACATAACCAGGATTAAAATATTCTACAAAACGTCTGAACTCTTTCAGTAAGTTTTTAGATTTCTTGGATTTTTTCTTATCAGTATTAATAATACTCCAAAACTGACATGGACTACAACCGATTAAAACAAGTTCATCATCATTTTTTTTCAATGATAATCTATCTTCAAGTTCCTTTTCTGTTAAGTTAAAAACATCCGCTGGAATAAATTCTGCCCCTATTATATTGGATCTATATGTTTCTTCACAACTTTCATCTACGTCAATTCCCGCAAGAATCTGAATCCCAGCCTCCTGCATTCCATAGCTCATTCCGCCGCCAGAGCAGAAAAAATCGACGGCTTTTAGTTTTTTATATGACATAACAAAAAAATTATGCAAAAATACGCAAAATACATTTTTAACTAATATAATAAATTTTTATTAATTTCAATTGTTTTTCTTTTTTATCTAACATTTCTATATTTAAATCTGCTTAAAATGGATAAACATTCTAAAGAACAACGCTCAAAAAATATGCGAGCAATTAAAGCAACAGGAACTAAAGATGAAGTTCGTTTGGCAAAAGCCTTATGGAGTTTAGGATATCGATATCGAAAGAATAATAAAACAATATTCGGAAAACCTGATCTTACTTTCAAGAAATACAAGTTAGCAATTTTCGTTGACAGTGAATTTTTTCATGGCAAAGACTGGGAGACTGAAAAGCACAGAATTAAATCTAATACCGAGTTTTGGCATAAGAAGATTGAACGAAATATTCAGAGAGATAAGGAAGTAAATAGTTATCTTATCCAAAATGGGTGGACAGTTTTGAGATTTTGGAGTAAAGATGTGAAGAAATATTTAGATGAGTGCATACAAAAAATAGTTTCAATTATTGATTCTAATAAATAGTACTTTATACTGCTTTCTCTTTGTTAAGGTAATTTTGAAAATAACCTTTACTCCTAAACAGCAAAAGAGCCTGCCCAAATCTCAGGGCAAACTCTTTTTATTAAAATCTAAAAAAACTTATCGTATATTAAAGTTAGGTTCGGGTAAATTAAAATACCGGTATGTATTATTATTGTGCTAAAACATCATTATTTTCAGTCTCTTCCATAGTATAAGGATCTTCATACTCTGAAAATTCTTCAAACAATTCGTATCTGGGTTTTGAGAATGAACTTAGAAAGGTAATGGTTGTGCGGTTTCCGTTTTCATCTACTTTTACAACAATAGAAGTACAGCAGGGGGAAGCGTTGAAATAATTTTCAAACCTTCTGCCGCATTTAAAGCATTCGGTAATAATGATTTCTTCTGTCTCGAAATTTTCCATGGTAATTGTGTGTTTTTTTATTAACAGCTCGTTTTAGGAGCTAAATATATTTTTTCATCAGTCAGTTGTGTTTTCAGAATTCAAATATACGACTAATTCTCTACCTGTACTTTATTGAACAACGAAACTTTGTAAAGTGCATCAATAACATCTTCGTCATTCACCTTCCTGTTTTTTACTTTTCTAATGTAATCGGGATCTCTGGATTTCTTAAGAATTATGTTCACAGAACCCGTGTAGCGCGTCGGTAACCATTTATCAATAAAATCAAATCGTTCATTGATGGTGTTCTGATAGGGATATATCAATTTGCTCATACAAATAAATATTTTTGTTTAACCTTTTTTCGTAATTTTGTGTTTATCTCTCCGAGATAATTATAAAACAAATATACAACTATATATTTAAAAACAATAATTAATTGAAATTTTAACAATTAATTATTAAATAAAATTAAAAAGAAGAAATTATTCGATATGAAAATTCACGAAAAGATACGCGAGTACAGCAAATCAAAAGGAGAAACTTTAAGAGAAATAGCCGAAGAATACGGCATGACTCCGCAGGCTATTCAGCTTTATTTTTCAGGAAAAAATGCAATTCCACTCAATTTTCTGGTTTGGTATCTGGAAAAACATCCGGACCTGGATCTTTATGCACTTTTTGACAAGAACAGAGAAAGCATTGTTTCTGAACCGAAAACACCTTATCATAAAAAAACTAAAAAGCAGGAAGTAATAGACCAAATTGTTGCGATCCTGCAAAAAGAAATGTAATATCCACAGAAGATTAATTACCTTAATACATCAACCGGAAAATTAAAACAAATAATCTTTCCGGTTTTATTTTTCTGTAAATGAGAGAAATATCCCTTCTTTGATTCTTTTACTTAATTATAGCAAAATTAGTTGTACTCTTTTTAACAATTTATTTATCTTCGCACCTCTGAAATTTAAAAAGTTAGTTGCGCAAAATCACAAATATGACTATTAATGCTTCTCATAAACTGATTCCCATGACGGATTTTGTCATCGAGTATTATTCGCATGAAGGATATGCAGATCTTCAGACGCTTAAACTGATGAACAATTACGCCAATCTTTTGAAAAAGGAGCTTACATTGGGAATGTTTGTTCCAGTAGATTCTTCGGGCGAAATCCTGAAGGAACCCAGAAACTACGAATCGTGGAAAGCGCTAGAGCATAATTCCAAAAAAAGAAACGATGAAGAAAGTAAGGCTTTCGAAGATTACAAAATCTATCAGAAAGCCGAAAAAAAATGTCTTTTTAAAGGATTTAAAATTGCCTATAACGGCTATTCCGTCGTGAGGATTGTAGCTTCTTACAACACTTCAATTGAACTTTCATTCAACAAAAACGAAAAAACATTCCAAAACTTTAAAGATATTGAATCGCTTACGTCTTTTGATGAAATCTATCTGAACAGTTCTGCTTTGAAGAAAATAGGAATTCAGAAATAATTATCAGATAAGCATATACAACTACTCTTTTACCGCATTTCCGTACACTTCCAAAGCCCTTTTTCTGGCAAAAGTATGCTCCACAATCGGTTCTGCATTGATGTCTTTTTCAGAAAGCCATGTTTTGATGTATTTTAAATCTTTATCAAATTTTTTGGTCTGCTCCGAAGGATTGAAAACCCTGAAATAAGGCGCTGCATCGCAGCCGCATCCTGCAGCCCATTGCCAGTTTCCGTTGTTGGAGGACAACTCGTAGTCCAGAAGTTTTTCTGCAAAATACGCTTCTCCCCATCTCCAGTCTATTAAAAGATGTTTGGTAAGAAAACTTGCAACAACCATTCTTACCCTGTTGTGCATAAATCCCGTTTCGTTTAGCTGTCTCATTCCCGCGTCTACAATCGGATAACCAGTTTTTCCTTCACACCATTTTTTAAACTCCTTTTCATCATTTCTCCATTTAATCCTGTCATATTTTTCTTTAAAAGAATTGTTGACCACTTTCGGGAAATGATACAAAATCTGCATAAAAAATTCTCTCCAGATCAGTTCATTCAACCAGACTTCATTGTGTTTTTCTGCAAATTCCACACATTTTCTTACGGAAATGGTTCCGAAACGAAGCGCAATTCCTAATCGTGTTGTATGATCCATTGCTGGAAAATCTCTGTATTCATTGTAATCATCAATAATCTTTTTTTCCAGTGAAGGTTTTTTAAATTCCAGATCTGTTTTCTGAAAACCTAAATCTTTAAGCGTTAAAAATCTGGAAGGCGAATATGGATGAAATTTTGAAAAATCAACTTCCATTTTTTTGAAGGTGACAGACTTGAAATTTTCTTTCCATTTTCTTGAATAAGGGGTATAAACAGTGTAAGGCTTTCCGTCATTTTTTACCACCTCATCCTTTTCGAAAATCACCTGATCTTTGAAATCCTGAAAATTAATATCACTTTTTTTAAGCAGATCCTGTATTACTTCGTCTCTTTTTATTGCCTGCGGTTCATAATCCC
>NZ_JBBCQL010000285.1:0-5051 GCF_037149975.1 Chryseobacterium sp. VD8
GTATGATAAAATTGAAGATATTATTCTTTCATTAGGATATACCGCAACAGAAATCACGAATAATTATCTTACGAATTTAAATACCATTGCACAATATGATATTATCTTCCTGAACTGCGGTTCCAGAAAGTATTCCACCAATCAGGTACTTTTCCCTGCAATTGATGCAAATCTTGCTATTTTCGTTGCTAATGGAGGAAGTATCTATGCTTCGGACTGGGATGTTTCTTATCTGGTAGGCGGAACAGATAATACTTCAGGCTGCGCTCCAGCGGGAGGATTTGTTCCTGATTCAAAACTATGTTCTGTGAATAACGGAAGTTCGGGAATTGTTCCGGCTGTGGTAAGCAACGCAGGATTGTCTTCTGCTCTTGGTTTCAGCAATCTTAATATTGATTTTGATTTGGGAGCATGGCAAAAAATTACCAGTTATGATTCTTCTTACTGGGAAGTTCTGGTAAAAGACGGAGCCAATCAGGCATTGATGCTGAGAACGAATCATTTTACAGCTACAGGAATTCCTGTAACTCCAATCGGAAATGCACCGAACACCACTTTTGTTCCGGTTTGCGTTACAATTCCGGGAACTAATATCCAGATCACGATTTCAGTTCCGCAGACTCTGGTTCCTTATCTTGTTGCATTAGGAGCAACTGTAGGTCCTTGCTCCGGCTCATCCAACAGCGGCTTTATTTATTATACGAGTTTCCACAACCATGCTGCAGGAAACATCGGCAATGCAGGTGTTATTCTACAGTACGTAATCCTGAATCTTTAATCCATTTTTTTCATTATTATATAAAGTGGCTCTTTGGAGTCACTTTTGTTATATACTGTCAATAAATTTCAACTTATGGACACAACATTAATTAATATCCTTTGTATTATTCTTTTGGTTTTAGGTATTGTAGGAACGTTTCTCCCTGTTTTACCGGGGTTATTATTAAGCATTTGCGGACTTTTGATTTATAAATACGGTACAGATGCAGATCTGTCTATGATCTATGTATGGGTATTTGTAATGCTCACTGCGGCATCTGTTGTTTTAAATTACGTTATTCCGGCAAAAACCACCCAGAAATACGGCGGAACCCGCTGGGGAAGCATTGGTTCGGTTATCGGAACCATTGTAGGAATTTTCTTACCGATTCCTTTAGGATTTCTGGTAGGAATGTTTGCAGGAGTTTTTGTGGGAGAGCTTCTTCACGACAGTCAGGATATAAACAAAGCTCTGAAGTCTACAAAAGGAGCATTTATAGGATTTATTTACGGAACAGGATTTAATTTCGTGGTAGGTGTGGCAATGTTTTTGGTGGTATTATTTAATATGCTTAATATTATCTAAAATAAAAAATTATGTTTCATAAAATCCTTATCCTGAGTTTAGGTTCGTTATTTTTAATGAACTGCAATGCTCAAAAGAAAAATAAATTAAAAGTGAATACGGATAAAACAGGCGTTACAAAAGTAACTAATAAAGATGGCGAAATCATTTATTTCAATGAAGGAGAAAATAAATTTCTGAAAGAATATGAAATGAATGTAACCTTTAAAGGAATATCGGAAGACAGCCGCTGTCCAAAAGGAGTAAACTGCATTTGGGCGGGAGTTGCCGTAGCGCAGGTTGAAGTAATGGGAACTGCAACCCGACCAATGGTTCTGAATTTAGCTACTATAGATAATGAAGGTAGGAACTACCATCAGTCGGCTGCATTTAACGGATATACCATTTCTTTAACGGATGTTCAGCCTTATCCTTCTTCAGAAGACGGGGCAAAAGCTTTGAACGGGAAATATAAAATAGGAATTACCATTAAAAAAGGAGGAGAAAATCCTACCATGAAATAGGTTTCTTCCCTTTTGAAACAAGATATTCATTAATTTTTGAAAAAGGTCTGCTTCCGAAGAATCCTCTATACACGGAAAACGGAGAGGGATGCGCAGATTTTAAGATGAAATGTTTAGCCGGATCAATGAGTTCGGCTTTTTTTTGTGCAAAAGCGCCCCAAAGAACAAAAACAACGTTTTCTTTTTTATCTGAAATTTCTTTGATGATGAAATCTGTAAATTTTTCCCATCCCAAGTCTTTGTGTGAATTAGGAGAATGCGCACGAACGGTTAAAGTTGCATTCAACAGTAAAACCCCTTGTTTTCCCCAATCGTCCAATTCTTTTGAAGTTCTTTCAACACCCAAATCATCTTTTAATTCAATAAAAATATTTTTCAGAGAAGGCGGCGCGGCAACCTGTTCAGAAACGGAAAAACACAAACCATTTGCCTGATAATCATTATGATAAGGATCCTGTCCTATGATCACTACTTCGATATCTTCAAAAGGCGTAATTTCCAACGCTCTGAAAATCTGATTTTTTGGTGGAAAAACTTTAGTGGCTGCATATTCTTGCTTTACTTTTTCCCAAAGGTTGGTAAAGTATGGGGTGTTTTTTATGGGGGCTAATATTTCTGTCCAGGTCATTTTTAAAATTTGAAAATTTGAGAATGAATTAATTTAAAAATTCAATTTTTACGCCAACTTGTCATTCTGAATGAAGTAAAGCGTAATGAAGAATCTAACGCAAATTTAATGATTAAAATAAAAAAAGATTTCTCCTCCGTCGAAATGACAAATAAATTTATTTAATTATCAACTATTAATCATACTTTTTTTATTCAAAGAACCTTATCAATTCTTTGAAAATACTACCCTAAAACATCAACATAATCTCCATTATCCAGTCTCAAGACAACCCTATCATTTCCAGCAGAATTTTGATTAAGCCAGTTTAATGAGTCTTCAAGTTTTTCTCTTCATAAAATTTATTATAGAATAATCTAAACCCACGGTAGATACATTATCCTCTTCGATAAGAAAACCAATAATTCTTTTTTTTCTTCTTCAAACTAAAAACCAGATTCTCCGGAAAATCTTCATCCTTCCTATCTTCCTGCAATACAAAATCATGTTTTAAAAGAAGTCCTTTTGAATTTTCGTTGAGTTTATGCGTCATCGCAACAATTTCCTGCAAATGTAAATTTTTAAATGCAAAATCCACTACTACAGCCAAAGCTTCTGACATGATTCCTTTTCTGTGATACTCCGGTAATAATTCATAACCGACTTCTGCTTCTTTTCGGTCTTCGGAAAAATTCCATAGACAAATGGTTCCAATCAGATTCGGCTGGTCTTTTAAAGAAATTCCCCAGTAAAAAGATTTCTGATTTCGGGTATTTTCTTTAATTGTTAAAATAAACTGAAGCGCATCATAATTGTTTTTAGGCGGATTTCGGTGTACGAATTGGTTAATGGTTTCATCGCTTCTGATCTTTAGAATGTCTTCTGTATAACTCTCGTCGATGGGTTTGAGAATTAATCTTTCGGTTTCTAGCTTCATAATTCAAACTTACATAAATTTAATAAATTAAACTTATTAATTTCGACCAAAAAACACGAAAATTTTACTCGAAAAGTCAGCCTAAAGTTCAAAAATTAAATCTAATTGTTAAAAAGTCGTAAACAAACCTCACAGGTTTTTGAAACCTGTGAGGTTTTAAATAAACTCAGTAATTAAACTCATTAATTTCTGACTCAAAAATCACAAAAAATTTTATTAAAAGAAGTCGACTCAAAGTTCAAAAATTAAATCTAATTATTGAATAGTGGCAAACCTCACAGGTTTTTGAAACCTATGAGGTTTTAAATAAACTTAGTAATTAAACTCATTAATTTCTGACTCAAAAATCACACAAAATTTTATTAAAAAAAATCAGCCTAAAGTTCAAAAATTAAATCTAATTGTCAAACAGTGGTAAACCTCACAGGTTTTCGAAACCTGTGAGGTTTTAAAATAAACTTAGTAATCAAACTCATTAATTTCTGACTCAAAAATCACAAAAATTTTATTAAAAGAAGTCAGCCTGAGGTTCAAAAATTAAATCTAATTGTCAAACAGTGGTAAACCTCACAGGTTTTTGAAACCTGTGAGGTTTTAAAATTAAAATCAGCCATTACTTAATTATACAGCACATTAATGATTTCAGAAAACTTTTTACAAAAAGTAACATTCAGAATACAATCGAAGCGTTAAAAGTATAGAATGGAATTCCCGAAGCTTATATTGATAAAAGAGATCAAATCAATAAATCATTTTCACATTCTCAAATTATTTCATTTTCAAATTAATTATCTTTGCAGTGTGTATATAAATAAAGAAGATTTAAACGAATTAGAGTTTCCGCAATTGCTCGCGGAAATTTCTCCCTTTGCGTATTCTCCGAAAACAAGAGAAAAAATTCTTCAACTTCGTCCGATGGAAATAGACGAGGCAGAACTTTCATTGAAAAAAACTTCCGAATATCTTTCGAGTTTTGAAAGTTCAAATGCAATTCCGTTTGATGAATATGAAGATATCGAAAGTGAGCTGAAGCTAATGCTGATCGAAAATTACCGACTGGAAAACAGCGCTTTCATCAAAATCAAAACCATCACGGAGCAAATCGGGAAATTGCAGAAGTTCTTCCCGACCATGCCGGAAACCTTTCCTACTCTCATGGAAGATGTTTCTGTTCTGGAATTCAGAAAAGAGATTATTGATAAAGTTGATAAAGTATTCAACCGTTTTGGTGAGGTGAAAAGCGAAGCTTCCCCTGCTTTAAAAGGGTTAAGAAGTGAAATTCAGCACGCCAAAAAAGCGATTCAGGAAAACTTTAACCGTGCGTTAACAACTTATGGACAGAGTGATTTTCTGGATGATATTCGCGAAACGATTATTGATGACCAAAGAGTTTTAGCGGTAAAATCGGGTTTCAAAAGAAGAGTTCCGGGAAGAGTTTTGGGACTTTCAAAAACCGGTTCTATCACTTATATTCAGCCGGATTCCGTAGTAAAGCATTATTTCAAGCTTCGTGAAAGCGAGGAGGAAGAGAAAAAGGAAATTGATAAGATTTTAAGACAGCTTACCGCAGAACTGGCGGAATTTCAACCTCAGCTCTGGAGATATCAGAAGTATATTTTCGACCTTGATTTAACGAGAGCGAAGGCTAAATTTGCAGAG
>NZ_JBBCQL010000286.1:0-5050 GCF_037149975.1 Chryseobacterium sp. VD8
AATTGCCAGACTATTAAATTGTTACATTATTAAAAATACTTAGATTAAATTTGCATTATGAATACCGACTTTTTCATTGATCTGCTTCATCAGGTTATAGAATTTGAAAACTCCGATGCTTACAAACCTAACTCTACAGTCGAAGATTTCCGGTTGTGGCTGAATGATAAAAAATACAGAAAAGAGAGCCCGACCAAGCTTTTTAAAAATGAACAGCATCAGGTTTCGTTCACAGAGAATGAAATCTGCAAACAGGTTCTGCTTCTGGGACGATATTCTAAACAACTGATAAGAAAGGGTTTAAATGATTTCCCTGAACTTGCCAATGAAGAATTTACCTATCTCTACCGATTGAAAGATGAGCCGAATCTTACCAAAATTCAGCTTATTGAAAGAAACGGGCACGAGAAACAGACCGGAACGCAGATCATCAAACGTCTTCTTGAATATGGCCTAATTGAAGAGAAAAACGACAGTGAAGACAAAAGAAGTAAACGCCTCAACATTACCGCGAAAGGGGAAGATTACTTCCACCGTTCTGTTGAAAAAGTGAACATGACCTCCAGAATTCTTGCAGGTAAACTGGAAAATAAGGAAAAAACAGAGCTTCTTGAGCTGCTGCGAAAACTGAATGAATTCCATTCTCATGTGTACTCTGAATACCGAAATGAAGATATTGTGAAAGTAATGGATCTGATAGCTTACAACAGAGATCAGAAATAGAGTTTGTTTAAGCTTTTTCAAATAAAATATTTCTGTTGGAAAAAGCAAAGACACAGGATTTTTTTATTGCTTAAAATCTTCAAGGTGCAAGAAATCAAAGATTTTTAACAAGGATTGATGATTACAGTTATTAAGTTGATACAAGTCTATAATCTTCAGATCTATATCAAAGGTTTCGTTTAAAACTTTCAAACAGCAAAAAGTCTGAAAGTTTTAAACGAACGGATAAAAACTGATGGCAGGTTATTTTTTATCAAGCCATGCGGACATGTATTCGCGGTTCATCCTTGCGATATTATCCAGCGAAATATTTTTAGGACATTCTACTTCACAGGCTCCGATTACGGAACAGTTTCCGAAGCCTTCCTCATCCATTGCCTTAACCATATTCAGAACCCTTCTTTTGGCTTCTGTTCTTCCCTGCGGGAGCAATGCAAAATGAGAAACCTTGGCTCCCACAAAAAGCATTGCAGCTCCGTTCGGACAGCACGCAACACAGGCACCACAACTTATACACGAAGCGGCATCCATTGCTTTGTCGGCATCTTCTTTAGGAACTGCAACTGCATTGGCATCAAGTGTATTTCCTAAAGTATTGACGGAAATAAATCCTCCTGCAGCCATAATCCGGTCGAAAGCGCTCCGGTCTGTAATCAGATCTTTAATCACGGGAAAGGCAATACTTCTCCAGGGTTCAATAACGATGGTTTCTCCGTCTTTAAACATTCTCATGTGAAGCTGACAGGTCGTAATTCCTGTATCGGGTCCATGCGCTCTTCCGTTAATGTACAGCGAACACATTCCGCAGATTCCTTCCCGACAGTCGTGGTCAAAGGCTACCGGTTCTTTATTTTCGCTAATCAGTTTTTCATTAAGAATATCCAGCATTTCTAAAAAAGAAGAGTCTGTGGAAATATCCGAAATTTTATAGATTTCAAATTTTCCTTTAACCTTTCTGTTTTTCTGTCTCCAGATTTTTAAAGTAAGATTCAGATTTTTTCTCAGCGTCATTATTTTTGATTTAGTAAAATTAAAATTAGGCGAAAAGCGATCTTTATTTTATGATGCTCATCATAATTCTTTAGATACAGAGAGAAAATTTTTCGGTATTAAAATTCTTAGACAAGAAAAGTAAAATTATGATCTCAGTCATATTGGTATAATTTTTTTACTTCTACATTTAATTCAGCTTACTTCAACAAATTCATTACATCTAAAACCTTATATATGCTTATATCAGAAGAACTTTTACTCGATTACGGTGCAGAAGAAGAAACTTTCGGGCGCCATCACACCATTTTTAATGAAGGAGATAAACCTCAATATTATTATCAGGTGGTGGAAGGAAGAATAAAGCTGAACCATTACAACGATGAGGGAAGGGAACTTATTCTTGCTATTCTGGAAAGAGGACTGAGCGTTTGTGAACTTCTTTTGTTTATAGACCAGACCTATCCTGTAAATGCTGTAACTTTTGAAAAATGTACTATTCTGAAGCTTCCTAAAAAAAGATTTATAAAAATGCTGGACGACAATCCTGAAATTTCGAGGGATATCAATAAATTTTTATCGGAAAGGCTTTACTATAAATACATCATGCTGGAAAATAATTCTTCTCTCCGACCGGATACCCGGATTGTAGGCGTACTGGATTATCATAAAAGCTTTTATGAAGATCAGTCGAAATATTCTTATGAAGTCCCGTTTACCCGACAGCAAATTGCTGCTATAACCGCTTTAAGAGTGGAAACCGTCGTAAGAGCAGTGAAAAGGCTGGAAAAAGAAAAATATCTGAAAATCATCAACAGAAAAATTTATGTCTGAATTTTAGATACCACAGTTCGGTACTTTGGTTAAAAATGGTCTTATAGTTGCAGAAACCTCAGCAGCCAAACACTAAAATATTATATTATGGAAACGAAGACCGCAACTAAAAAAGCGCCTGCGAAAAAAACAAC
This sequence comes from Chryseobacterium sp. VD8, assembly GCF_037149975.1. Taxonomy (NCBI): domain Bacteria; kingdom Pseudomonadati; phylum Bacteroidota; class Flavobacteriia; order Flavobacteriales; family Weeksellaceae; genus Chryseobacterium; species Chryseobacterium sp. VD8. The sequence goes on from NZ_JBBCQL010000286.1 coordinate 2,682, forward strand.
ACCTGCTAAAACGACAGCCAAATCCAATGCGAAAACCTCAACAAAGGCAACTGCTAAAACACCGGCAAAGAAAAATGCAGCAAAAGAACTCAAGGATCTTTTTGAAGATTCTCTGAAAGATATTTACTGGGCAGAAAAAGCCCTGCTAAAAGCATTGCCTGCGATGATGAAAAACGCAACTCATGAAAAGCTGAAAAAAGCAATAGAAAACCACATTATTGAAACTGAAGGGCATGTTGAAAGACTGGAGGAATGCTTCAAAGCTTTAGGTAAAAAAGCTCAGGCTAAAAAATGTGACGCTATGCAGGGTTTACTGGATGAGGGAAAAAGCATTATTGAAGAAACGGAACCGGGACCTGTAAGAGATGCCGGAATTATTGCCGCAGCACAGAAAGTGGAACATTACGAAATCGCAACCTACGGAACTCTGGCAGCATTTGCAAAAGTACTGGAAGAAAAAGACTGTACGAAGCATCTTCTAAGTACTCTGGAAGAAGAAAAGAAATGTGATGAACTGCTTACGAAAGTTGCAGATACCAATCTCAACAGCAAGGCATTATAGAAAAAACATTTTCATGATAAGAAAAGGAAACCAAAGCGGTTTCCTTTTCTTATTAATTTCCGGTAGATGTTCCTTTAAAAGTATTGGTACTGAAATCAAGAGTACAGTTGTCTGTTAAAATATGAACTTTCAGATTTTCAGCATACACAGGAAATCCTTTTTGAACCACCGACGTATTGGTTTTTCCGATTTCTCTGGCATTAATGATCCACGCAGATCCGAATCCTGTGAAAATATAATCACTGCAACTTCCTCATCTTTTTGACCATACAATAACTTTAATACTTCTCTGATCGGGAAAAACTCTTCTGTATCATGAGCTTCTTTCTGAACTTTTCCGCCGGCAATGATGAGTCTGCCTTTCGGATGGGCAAATGTTCCCTTATTTATTATCCGTTTTCACATGGGTTCTGTCTTTCTCGTTATTTGCCGTATCTGAAATTTCATTCAGTTTCTGAATAGTATCCGAAGCTTTATCGTTTACCGTTTCTTTCTTATTGTTCTGATCTGTATACTGCGTTTCGGATTTTGTGCATGACGACAAAATGCATAACATAAAGATAAGTGATGCTAAATTTTTCATATTAATCTGGATTTGATTATCAAACTTAAGGATCGGAAAACGAAAAAATTATGATGCAGGTCACAATAAGTCTCATTAAACTTTTTTATTTAACCATACGCCAAAGATTTTGTTTGCCATTAGTGACTTTTGCTTATTCTGAAAATAAGATTTACAGAGATTTAATCGTTTTTACGCCGAACTTACGTTAATTAAAAAAGCTTCCCGAATTGGGAAGCCTGTTTAGAATAAGTGCAAAAATGATAAAGTATGCTTATTCAAAGATAATAAGGACTTCCTGTGATGTTTTATGATCTCTCTCATAATTGATGATTTAAATTGAAGAAAACTCACAATATTTCCCATAAATGTGGTATTTTTTATTATAAATATTTTACGTTATGGTTTGCTATTTGTAATTATTTAATAAATAATAAAGCTTAAATATTCATTTTTTTAACATTAAAATTCAATATATGATAATTAGTGAAGATTTATTGTTAGCGTACGGTACAATCTATGAGATGTACAATGTAAACGAAACTGTTTTTCATGAAGGAAATTTGCCCAAATATTATTTTCAGATAGACAGCGGCATCGTGGAACTGAATAATTACCATGAAGACGGAAAAGAGTTTACCCAGAATATATTATCGGATGGACAGAGTCTGGGAGAATCTTTTTTATTTGATGATAAAGTTTATCCCACCAATGCGACTGCGAAAACACCTTGCAGGATTTTTAAACTTCCCAAGAATGATTTTTTCAGCCTCCTGAACCAGAATCCTGAAGTCTCCGCAAAAATGTTCAAATGTCTTGCAGACAGACTGTATGATAAGTACATTATGCTTTTTAATATTTCTTCACCGGATCCATCATATAAGATAAAAACCGTTATGGAAAGCCTGAAAGGTGAATCGGGAGATAAATATTCTTTTTCAGGTTCCTCTTACGAGACAACAGCTTGCCAATTTAACGGGGCTTCGTGTGGAAACGGTGATCAGAACGATTAAAAAAATGCATGAAAACCATCAGTTAAGAATTGAAAACCGAAAAATATTTTATTGAATTTTTACATCTTTTAGAGTATTCACAATTATTATTGATTAAATAATGAAAAGAAGCCGTCTCATTTCCATGAGGCGGTTTTTTTTATTAAACTTTTCAGATTGGATTTTTTGGCTGATTTTTAAAATAAAATGTGGATCTTACGCCACTTTTTTTCTTAAATTATGTGCTAAAGCA